>JBGGMQ010000095.1:0-3815 GCA_041287975.1 Verrucomicrobium sp.
TCGACCCGTTGTCCGAGAGGAAGACCTTGTTCAGCGTGCCGCAGGGAAAAAGCTCCGTGAGTTCCTTGGCCAATTGCGCCGCTGGAGGGTTGCTGAAGCCCAGAAAGGAAGTGTGCGCCACCTTGTCCAACTGGGCCTTGATCGCGTCGTTAATGCGGGGGTTATTGTGCCCGTGGATGTTAGTCCAGATGGAGGCATTGCCATCCAGGTACCGGTTGCCATGCTGATCGGTCAAATAGCAGCCCTCCCCGGAGGTAAGCATGAGGGGCTCATGCTCCTTGGCGCACCAGTCGCGCATGGGAGTGAAGGGATGCCAGAGATGGGCCTTGTCGAGATTAGCGTTGTTCAAGAGGGAAAGGATCTGGGAGTTGAGGTCCCTCCCCCTTGCCCTTGAATACCGCCCCGTTCAACCCTGCGTTAGCGCCGTTGCGTGCGAGGTCACCGCTTTGGCGAGACCCTCCAGGTTGTAGCCCCCCTCCAGGACGGAGACGAGACGCCCTTCGCAGTGCTCATCGGCGAACTTCATGAGCATCCGCGTGAGACTGGCAAAATCCTCATCGGTGAGCTTGAACTTGCCCAGGGGGTCATCAATGCGCGAGTCAAACCCGGCCGAGATCATGATGAGGTCCGGCTTGAATTTCACGGCCTCCTGAAGAGCTCGTTTTTCCAGCACTCCGCCAATTTCCTTGTACCCAGCCCCGCCAGGGAAGGGAAAGTTCATCGTGGAGCCCTCGCCTTTGCCCCGCCCGGTCTCCTCCGCCCAGCCTGTGTAGGGGTACCAAGGGGCCTGATGGGTGCTGACGAAGAGGACACTCGCATCTTCATAGAAGATATCCTGAGTGCCGTTCCCATGATGTACATCCCAGTCCACGATGAGGATTTTCGCCGCTTTGTGCTGCTTTTGAGCATGCCGTGCTCCGATCGCGATGTTGTTGAAGAGGCAGAATCCCATGCCTTGAGCAGGACGGGCGTGATGCCCCGGCGGACGAACCGCACAGAAGGCATTCTTCACTTTGCCCGTCATCACAGCATCGACGGCTTCCAGCACACCGCCCACGGCGTGCCGGGCGACGTCCAGGGATTGCGGGCAGATGCTGGTGTCCCCGGTGCTGAGGTCGTCCCGCCCAGCAGCGACATCGCGTTTGGCGATTTCCAAATACTCCCGAGTGTGGCAGAGCACGATTTCATCATCCGTGGCAGGTCGTGCGACGATGGGCAGCATGACTTTGACCAAGCCGGAAGACTGCAGCGCCTTGTCCACCGCGAGGTAGCGCGCTGACGACTCCGGGTGGCCCGGCCCGGTGTCGTGCTGGCGGCTGATGGGATCGATGACGAGTCCAGAGGAGGAGGTGGCCATGTCATCCATGGGAGCAGACGGCTCTATGGGTGTCAATGGATGCGATGAGCCCCCTCCCCTCCTCCATGGGACGGGCTTGCAATATTCTCCCGCCAGCGGCATGAACCCTGTGCCCATGCCACCCCTTTCCACCGTGCACCCCGATACCCCGCTCGATCAGGTGGGAGGGTTGCGGCCGTCTGCCCTGAAGATGCTGGAGAAGGAAGGCTATGCCACGGTGGAAAGTCTGCTGCTGCACTACCCGGCACGCCATGAAGACCGCCGGCGCATGGATTTCAAAGGCTTCTCGCCCTCCGAGACGCCGGTGTGCCACCATGTGCGTGTGCTGAAGACAAGGGTGCTGCGCTTTGGCAATCGGGGCGGGGTCTTTGAGACCGTGGTGGAGGGGGCGGAAGGCAATCCCATGCACCAGCAACTGACGCTGCGGTGGTTCAACATGGTATTCCTCCAGAAGGTCCTGGCGGTGGACATGGAACTCATGATCTACGGCAAGATCAAGGAGATCAAAGCACGGATGGTGATGGACCATCCCGACTATGAAATCGTGCGTGGAGAAGACGATGACGAAGAGGCAGGTGTGCACTCCTCCCGCATCGTGCCGGTGTACCGTCTGCGCGGAACACTGAAGCAAAAGCCGCTGCGGGTGGCCATCTGGAGGGCGCTTGAGCAACTCGATGAACAGAGCCTGCCTGATGTGCTGCCGCGCCCAAAAACCGGAGGCGAGTTTGCGGGGCTTTCACGGGCGCGGGCGTTGCGGATACTGCATCACCCTTCCGGGTTCGAGGAACTGGAACAGGCCCGGCGGTATCTGGCGCTGGAGGAGTTTTACCTGATGCAACTGAGAGCCGTGAGGAGGAAGCTTCAGTTCAAGCAAACGGGCGGTAAACCGCAGCGGGCGCAGGGGCAGTTGATGGAGGCCTTTCTTGCCGCATTGCCCTTTGAGTTCACGGGAGCTCAGAAGCGCTCTCTGGATGAGATCCTGGCCGACATGGCGCTGAGTCAGCCCATGAACCGGCTGCTGCATGGTGATGTGGGCAGTGGCAAGACGGTGGTGGCGCTGGCGGCGATGCTCATGGCGGTGGAGGCAGGGCAGCAGGCGGCATTGATGGCGCCCACGCAGATCCTCGCAGAGCAGCATTATCAGAATGCGCAACGCTGGCTGGAACCTCTGGGCGTGCGCGTGGCGCTGCGCACGGGGGACAAGGTGATCGACGGGAGTGCAGAGTTGTTTGGGAATGTCGGGCCAACGGAGGAGTCAGCAGAGTCAGTGGGGAGCGCGCGCTTCCAGCGTGCCGCGTTCGGCATCCTGCCGAATGCACCCGCCGGCAAAATCGACGAACCAAACTACCACAAGCGTCGCCTGCCCCACTTCGAGCGACCATGGGGTAAGTACATGCTCACATGGTCGACGCGTGAGCATCGGCAACTCTCGAACCCGGCCCGAGACATTGTGCTTGGCAGTCTCCGCTATTTTCACCAAGTCCGTTACCACTTGTACGCAGCCGTGGTGATGGCGGACCATGTGCACGCTTTGATAGAGCCATTGCCCGAGTCTTGGGACGATGGCGGCAATGCGACGTTTCATTCCCTTGGCAACATCTTACATTCGATCAAATCGTTTACTGCCAACGAAATTAACAAGGTGGAGTCGGAACAGGCCCCTGTATGGGAGAAGGAATCCTACGACCGTCTCATCCGCTCAGAGTCCGACTTGCAGGAGAAATTCACGTACATCGTGACGAATCCGCTCCGCGCGGAGTTGGTGAAAGGCGATGATGTCTATCCCTGGCTCTGGACACCTGATGAGGGTGTTCCGCAGGATGCAGAACACGGCACGCTGGAAGCGCGCGCTCCCCAAGTTTCCAGATCCCCTCAGGAACCGGATGTCATCATTGGGACGCATGCGCTGCTCTATGAGCGGGAAAAAGGAAACCTGAGCCGCCTGGGCTTGGTGGTGATTGATGAGCAGCACAAGTTCGGCGTGGCGCAGAGGGCGCGACTGATCGCGCAAGGGAGCACGCCGGATGTGCTGGTGATGACGGCGACGCCAATTCCGCGAACCCTCACGCTGACGCTGTATGGAGATCTGGATGTGTCCACGATTGATCAACGTCCGAAAGAACGCGGCAAAATCATCACGGCGGTGCGGGAGATCACGAAGGTGGACGAGGTGACGAAGTTCATCCTGACGCGTCTGGAGGAGGGGCGACAGTGCTATGTGGTGTACCCGTTGATCGATGAATCTGAAAAACTGGATCTGGGCGCTGCGACCACCGGTCACGCGGAGTGGAGCAAGCGACTGGCTCCACATGCCACGGGTCTCCTGCATGGCAGGATGGATGGCGAAGCCAAGGAAGCGGTGATGCGACAGTTCCGTGACGGGAAGATCCAGGTACTGGTGAGCACTACGGTGATCGAAGTGGGGGTGGATGTTCCCAATGCCTCGGTGATGGTGATC
>JBGGMQ010000096.1:0-2540 GCA_041287975.1 Verrucomicrobium sp.
CCGACATCGGAGGCCGTGTAAAGCCCGACAGCCCAGGCACTCCCAACATCTGGATGCGCAGCATCTTTGGAATGCGGCGGGAACCGCCGCTTTGAGAGGTCTTGGGTGATGATCAATGCTGCGGCCTCAGCGGAGCCCGTCGTCGATGGCTGCATGTGCGCAATCTGTTTATAACGGTTCGATCCTCAACTGTACGGGCGAAAGCGGCGGTTCCCGCACGCACTGCAAAGCGACTTCGTCGCCAGGTGGCGATTGTGCTGGGTTCGAGGAAGTTGACGGAGCTTGCATTGTCTGATGCAGGTGTTCGTCTGAATAGTATCCAGGACGAGTGAATCGTTCCCCGCAGGCCCTTGGATTTATTTGTAGGGGCTAAGTAATGCGTTCTTATCCGGTCATGAAAAATTCCAATTTTAGTATCGACTTCCCGCCTCAATTTTCTTAAACTGCCTTTGGTGTGATTGCCGGAGAGGTACAAAAAAAGGACGGTGCGGTAGCATTGATCCTGCACTCGCGAAGAAGAGACTCGTTCTCGTAAAACTCGCGACCTCCGGCAACCACACCCTTTTTATTTTGCGCACGTCGTCTGGACGTACCCGGACAAGAAAAGAAGCGTCCGCCACCAAAGCAGATGCTTCAGTGGCGGATGCGGATCGAATCGCTCCAGCAGAGCTGAGCGCCTTATGGAGCCAGGAACTTCTGCATCAGCCGTCCCAGGATTTGTTTGCCGCGATCATTTGCGTGCACTACATCCCGCTTGAAGGAGTCTGTGGCATAGCCGCTGGACTTGATGTATTCCCACCAGGGGCCGGTCATGTCGAAGAATCCGCATTTCTCCTCTTCAGCCAGCTTCTGCAGGTTGGCCCGGTAGGGGTAGGCCTTGGCATCAGGCTGTGGAGTCCAGTTCTTGATCATGGGACTCTCGTTCGAGCCGAAGGTCGGGGTGAGGAGCAGCACTTCGAGTCCGGGCAGTTTGGCGCGACTCTGGTGGATGACTGAGCGGATGGCCTCAATGTCGTCGCGTTGGCTGATGCCGCCGATCACCAGCAGATCAGGTGTGTGCTGAATGACATATTCCTGCACCCGGTTTTCCTCCTTGTACCACCAGCAGCCGGTGGAGCCGCGCAGGCTCAGCACCTTTTTGATCTGGCACTTGGGATAGTCCCGCTGCATGAGCAGCTCAAACTGGGAGCCAGAGGTGTCGCCGATGATGCTGTCGCCCAGCATGACCATAGTCATGGCAGGACCGTTGGCCAGTTTTGCCTTGGTCTGCTCAAGATTCTTCCAGCGATTTTCTGGGGCTGTCCAAGTCACTGGTTTCATGGTGGCGTAGATGTTCTCAATGCGTTTCAGGGGGTCGACGCCTGCATTGGGATCAGCAGCTTCGCCGTCCACCAGGAACCAGCCGAGGCGGGTGTAGATATCCTTGCTGCCTTCTGGCTTGGCGGCGGCTATGCGCAACCTCAGTTCATGCTCCTTTGTCCGGTCCAGATCTGTCACGAGTGAAGTGGCATGCGGGCGTGCGTAGGAAAGGCAGTATTTGTCAAAGTTCACCTTGGGTTTCCATTCGCTGCAATCGATGGAGTACTCCAGATTTCCCGTGTCCGGGCCAATGATGTCGTAAATGCCCACCTGGGAGCCTTTGAACTTCAAGGTGATCGTTGCCCCAGGCTTGTTGCTCACTGCCAGGTGGGGCAGTTGACTGGTGGGACTGAGTTGCCATCCCAGCCAGCCTTCATCGAGTGTGGCCCAGTCATAGGTCACCAGCCGGGCATTCTCCATGGCTTTGGGGGAAAGAGGTGCTGGCACTTTGACCACAGGCGTGTTGGCCGGAACGGGGTTGGTGAAGACCTTGTTGAAGAAGGGCTTCAGCGCCTCCAGATACAGGGCGTACCCCGCGTCAGTCGGGTGGACGTTGTCCTTGGCAAACGCTTCCATTGTCATGCGTCCGCTGAGGATCTCATCCGCAGCCTTCCTGGCCATGACCACACTGGGGATGCCATAGTGCGCCGCGACCTTCTCGTGGTGCTGCATGGTGGCGGGCAGCTTGCCTGCTTTGAAGTCTTCCAGATGGTCCTTCACCATCGTGTACACGAACAGGATGTCAGGCTTGGATGGAGTCTTGGTGCGCAACTGGCGTACAATGCCATCCAGACTTGCGATGACCTGATCCTCAGGAATGCCGCCGTCGTTGACAGCAAATTCCACGATGACGAGATGCGGCCGCTGGTAGCCGACATCATTCCAGCAGCGGAAGGCGCCCAACCAGGAGCCTGTGCCGCCAATGGCAGCGTTGAAGGGGGTGATCCTGACGTCCGGATGCTCTTTCCGCAACCAGGAGGTGAGGAGTTCGCGGTAACAAAATTGCGGCTTGCTGGACCCCGCCCCTGCAGTGATGGAGCCGCCGAAGTAGGACACCCGGATTTCCTCCTTGGCCGCGACCATCTTGGCGAAGTTGGGCAGGCCATCCCGCATCGTGTAGTCGGGAATGCCAGCCAGGGCAGCGGCAGGTGCGACAGCCGCCGTGGGCGAGGGGGCGGGCG
>JBGGMQ010000097.1:0-2679 GCA_041287975.1 Verrucomicrobium sp.
ATGTTCAGACGATGTCGCTGACCCGGATACAGGCGCGACAAACCGTCAACCGACTCCTCCTGCGGTGTCCAGTAGCAGGGCACCGCTGCGGAGGAAATGGTGATCCCTTTCTCGCGTTCGATGTCGGAGAAGTCCGTGGTGGTATTCCCATCATGCACATCTCCCACAGTGTGAATGGCTCCCGTCAGGAACAGGATGCGTTCCGTCAAAGTGGTCTTGCCGGCATCAATGTGAGCAGCAATCCCAATGTTGCGGAGAGCGTCGTCGCGACCTTTCGCGAAAGTTGAGGTGGCTGGTTTGCCTTTAACACGATCTTTAGAAACAACAGCAGTCATATACAGGATTTCACTGAGGATTGAGCTGCTCTCCCGGAGATGGTGACCGGCTCGGTCAACGCACAAAAGCGTGCCGTGACTGTGACCGGATCTATAAACAAAAAGGCCCTGACGCGTCTTGCGGCATCAGGGCTCCCGGGGAGTAAGCAACCAAATCTGGCGTGTCCGAAATCTCGCTTAGGAGAATGACAACGCCATCCCGAGCCCTGGCCGAAGCAGGGCTGACTGAATCACTTTCAGGACACGGGGTTTCATACGTGATTGAAGATGGATAACATGAACGGCGGATTTGTCAATGTAAGACGCGAAACGGCAGCCTGAAAAGAAACCACTAACGGACACTAACTAAGCACCAATATTGAGGATCTGGCAGACAGGGGCGCTCGTACACGGTAATCCCAGTACGACCCAATTCTGACCTGAGGGTGTTGCGCCCCGGCATTCCAAAAAGTGTGATCTCCAAGCGTCGAAGAGAAGTGACGGGACGCTGGAACTTTGATACGTTCCACTCATGCACATGAAAAAGCTCCTGCTCTTGCTGGCCTCGCTGCTCGTCTCCACCATCAGCCAAGGCCAGGTGACGGCACCACCACCGTCTCCGGCGAAGGACTGCGAGTTTCACATTTCGGCAGACGACAGCTTTGAGCTCTTCGTGAATGGCAGGCCGACCTGGAAGGGTGACGACTATGCACACGTCCTTAAAAGCACCATTCCATTGCATGGCGGAGACGTCATTGTGATCACTGTCGTCGACAAGCAGGGTGGACCGGGCGGCCACTTCGCAGGCGTCATCCTCCGCGGAAACAACCTCCTGGCAACGTCCAAGGACTTTCGCTACAGTGTCGAACCTACACCTGGGTTCGCCACCAGCCCAAACATGCAGAACTGGCGCTCACCAAGCTTGGACCCATTGCCGCTCTCATTCGGCCTTGGACCTGAAAGGCAACCCAAAAAGGCATGGACTCAGAAGTCAGACAGGAAGTTTGGCGTGGTCCATTTCAAATTCGTGGTTCCCAATTGATCCAGCCTTGTCTCGTAGCCTCACCAAATCAAGCTGGCATGCTACCACACAATCATTGGAGCGCAGATCCAGGAGGGTGTGTTGGGAGAACCGAGCAAACTGAAGCTTGAACAACCAGCTTCGACTGAGCCGACTGAGTTGGTACTCCAATCCTGCTGAGGACCTTACATGTCAATTTTCAATTTCGGACACCTGCGTACCCGGGCACTCACCACCGTCACTCCCCAGCTTCCAATCAGCCACCAGCCGCACGTCCTTCGCCATAGGGTGCGCCACAAGCCAGCGGGCCACGGGCGTGACGACGAGCTCCTCCAGCCGTCGTTGAAGGGGCCGGGCACCGTAAACGGGGTCAAAGCCCTGCTCGCACACCTTGTCCAGCAGGGCCGGGCTGACCTGGAGTTTGATACCTCTATCCCGCAGGCCTTCGCGTTCTTCCAATGCGGTTGCTTCGCGACGGGCGATGTCCTTGACCGCGCCTAGATCCAGAGGATCAAACACGACCACTTCATCCAGCCGGTTGAAGAACTCGGGGCGGAAGAACTGGGCGGCGGCAGTGGGATCCACCCGGGCGGTCGAGCCAGCATCGCCCGCGGTGAAGCCCAAGGATCCACCTTTCCGGGCACCGAGATTCGATGTCATAATGATGATGGTGCTGCGAAACCACGTCGTGCGGCCGAGGGTGTCAGTGAGGCGGCCTTCGTCGAAGACGTTCATGAGCGTGTCGAAGACCTCGGGAGAGGCTTTTTCCACCTCATCCAGCAGGAGCACGGTGAAGGGGTTCTGCCGCATGCGTTTGATAAAGTCGGACGGCTCCCCTCCTGCCTCGCCCAACAAGCGGCGGGCGGCGTCGTAGCCGGCGTACTCGCTCATATCCAGACGCACCATCCGGTCGGCGGCTTTGCGATTGGGATAGAGGTAATCCCCGAGTGTCTTGGCGAGCTGGGTCTTGCCCGTGCCGGTGGGTCCGGTGAAGAGGAGCACGGCCAGCGGCCTCTGAGGATCGTTGAGCCCGGCTTTGAACTTCGTCAAAGGACGGCAGACAGACTGCACGGCACGTGGCTGGGCCACGACACGCTCGTGGAACCACTGCGCCAGCGATGCCGCATCCAGAGATGCCTTCTCATCCAGCAACCAGTCTGGCAGGCCGGTGGTGGTGGCAAAGAGCTGGCGCATGCTGGTGAGATCCACAGCGGGTGCCCTGGCCTCGCGGGCCCGATTCAGAGCCTCGTGCATGAAACCGAGTGGAGTTCCAGGAAACCCGGCATAGGGCTGAAACCTGCGGCACAGGCGTCCGGCCTCGCGTGCAGCATCGGCCGTGAAGTC
>JBGGMQ010000098.1:0-6898 GCA_041287975.1 Verrucomicrobium sp.
CTCAACCGCATCTATTTCGGCGGCGGTTTCTATGGCGTGCAGGCCGCCTCCAAGGGTTACTTTGGCAAGGATGTGCAGGACATCACCCTGCTGGAGAGCGCGACGCTCTGCGGCCTCATCAAGAGCCCCAACAACCTCCAGCCGCTGCGCCACCCGGAGCGGTCCAAGAAGGCCCGCAACCACGTGCTCGACCGCATGTTCGAGGAGGGATACATCTCCCGCGACGAACGCGACACCATGTCCGCCGCACCGGTGGTGACCTCCCCCCGTACGGTCGACAACCGGCTCAGCTATGTGTACGAGGAAATCCGCCAGCAGGCGATCGCCATCATCGGCGAAGAGGCCGCCCATATTGGCGGGTTCAACATCTACACCTCCATCGACGGCCAGTTGCAAAGGACGGCTGAAGCCTCTGTGAAGAAGCGTATGGAGGAGGTGGAAAACACCCCGGGCTACAAGCACCAGACCTTCTCCTACTACCGCGCCCTGCTGGATGAGTACAAGAAGCGGATCAATGCCAAGTCCATCCCTCTGGACACACCAAAGCCCCAGCCCGAATACCTGCAGACCGCCGTGCTGGCCATCGACAACCGCGACGGTGGCGTGCTGGCCATGGTGGGCGGACGCGACTTCGTGGACAGCATGTTCAACCGGGCTGTGCAGTCCCGCCGTCCGGCTGGTACGGCGTTTCTGCCCTTTGTGTATGCCACGGCCTTTGAGCGCCCTGATTACTTCCCTCCGATGCGTTTGAAAGACGGCCCGCTGGACAACCGCTACGTGATGATCGGTGGCCTCCAGGGCATTCTGGGTGAGTGGGGTATCGAGCAGGATGACCGCCTTACCTACGGCACCTCCATTTCTGCGCGTGAAGCTTTGAGCCAGAGTCGCACGGCAGCCACCGCCCGCCTGGGCCTGGAACTCGGCCTGCCTGCCGTGAAAGCCACAGCAGAGAAAGTCGGCATCAAGTCGCCGCTGCGGGACTATCCCAGCTCCTTCCTGGGTGCCAGCGAGGTGAAACTGGACGAAATGTGCCTTGCCTACAGCACCTTCCCCAATGGCGGCAAGCGCCCCAAGAAGATCTCCATCATCCACCGCATCACGGATCAGGCGGGCAAGGAAATCTTCCAGGTAAAGCAAGATGAGGAAGTGCTGACTCAGGCCCTGGATGAAGTGGCCGCTTACCAGGTGCACTCCTGCCTCACCGACGCGCTCCGCCAGGGCACAGGCAAGCGAGCCTACACCGACTACAATCTCGGCAACTTCCCCGCCGCTGGCAAAACGGGCACCCACTATGAATTCAAGGACCTCTGGTTTGTAGGCTACACCAGCGCCGTCACCTGCGGCGTGTGGTCGGGCTTTGACCAGCAGAAGCAGATCTACGAAGGGGCCTTCAGCAACCGCGTCGTCCTGCCCATCTGGAGCGATGTGATGAACGCCACGGTGAAGGATCACAAGCCAGAGGAGATCCAGCAGCCGCAGAATGTGCAACTGGTGGAAGTCTGCCGCCGCAGTGGCATGCGCGCCCTGGATACCTGCTACGACAAGGTCCCTGACCCCGCCACGGGCCGCCTGCGCTCAGTGCGCACCACCTACAAAGAAGTGCTGCGCCAGCGCTCGAACTTCGACCTCTTCTGCGACATCCACCGCACCGGTGACTCAGGCGGAGAACTCGCGGCCATGGCTGGCAACTCGGACAGCTTGCGGGAATCACTGGTGACAATCAGCCCGGAGGTCGCCAACGTGTCTCCCGTCCGCATGAAGGGCCTTACCGTCCTTGGAGCCGATCCCTACAACACGGTGCAGCCTGTATTGCGGGCTGAGCCTGTGCTGGAAGATGGCTCCACGGTGCAACGCGCCATTCCGGTGGAAGACCCCGCTGAAAAGCAGGTGCCGATCAAGCTGGCACCGCCCCCGCCACTGAAGCTGGACTGATGGAATTGATTGCTGCCGGACGCAACATTGCCCTGCAATCAGGGTCGCGACACGACACAATCCTACCATTTTTTCACAAAGATTGTCATTCTGAAACTCTTTCCGTCTCCGCAGGAAAGAGGGCCTCCAGAGGGTCGTAAATGAACGCATCAGGCCGTGTGGCCACATGCGTTCATGAAAGGCAGTTCCCTCCACTTTCCCTCCCATCGACCTCAGTCCCTGCTCCTTGCGGGACTGATTTTGGCCGCAGGCATCCTCGGACCCGCTGGAGGACAGCTCCAGGCAGCAGCGACGCTGACCTATGAGAAAGATGTGCGCCCCATTTTAAAGGCTCACTGCTTTCACTGCCACGGGGAGGACGGCGAAGTCAAAGGCGGGCTGGATGTGCGCCTGCGTCGTTTCCTCGCCCAAGGCGGCAAATCGGGTCCGGCCATCGTGCCAGGCAAGGCGCATGACAGCCTGCTTCTGGAGATGCTGAACTCCGGAGAGATGCCCAAGGGAGCCAAGAAGCTCAGCGAAAAGGAAATCACCACCATCAGCCAGTGGGTGACCCAAGGAGCCACCACGGCACGGCCTGAGCCGGAAAAACTCGGGCCGGAATTCGCCTTCACCGATGAAGAGCGGAGCTGGTGGGCCTTTCAGCCCATCTCGTCCCCCCCTGTGCCGGATGCTGGTGCCGCCGTTTCCAATCCCATTGATGCCTTCCTCATCATCCGGCTGCATGAGGCTGGGCTGGAGTTCTCCCGTGAGGCCAGCCGTGCCACGTTGATCCGGCGCGCCACCTTTGATCTTACGGGGCTGCCGCCCACGCCGGAGGAGGTCAGCACCTTCATTGGCGATGACAAGCCCGGTGCTTATGAGCGCCTCATCACCCGTCTGCTGGACTCCCCCCGCTATGGCGAACGCTGGGGACGCCACTGGCTGGACGTGGCAGGTTATGCGGATTCCGATGGCTATACGGAAAAGGACACGGAACGGCTGCACGCCTTCCGTTTCCGGGACTATGTCATCAAGTCTCTCAACGAGGACAAGCCCTTCGACCAATTCGTGAGGGAGCAACTCGCCGGCGACGAGATGGTGCGCCAACCCTACCGGAACCTCGATGAAGAGGCGGCTGCCAAACTGGCCGCCACGGGCTTTCTCCGCATGGCTCCTGACGGCACGGGCGTGATGGACGACACCGCCTCCCGCAATGCCGTGATGGCAGACACCATCAAGATCGTGAGCACCTCCCTTTATGGCATGACGATCCAGTGCGCGCAGTGCCATGACCACCGCTACGATCCCATCAGCCATGCCGACTACCACCGCCTGCGTGCGGTGCTCGAACCTGCGCTGGACTGGAAGAAGTGGAAAGCGCCCAATGCCCGCCTGGTGTCCCTCATGAACGACACCCAGCGCGCCGAGGCAGCCACCATTGAGGTCGAGGCGAAGAAGATCGACGAAGTCCGGCTGGCCAAACAGGCCGAGTTTATTGATGCCACTCTGGAGAAGGAGCTGGCCAAACGTGAGGAGAATCTCCGCGAACCCCTGCGCACCGCTTACAAGACGGAGGTGAAGAAGCGCACGCCGGAGCAGGTGAAGCTGCTCAGCAAGCACCCCAGCATCAACAAGCTGACCTCCGGCTCCCTCTACCTCTACGACACCACGTACAAGACCAACCATGCCGCAGAGCTGAGGAAGATGACGGATGCCGCAGCGGTGGTCCGGGCAACGAAACCCAAGGAGGAGTTCGTACAGGCTCTCACGGAGCCAGTGGGTGCGACTGTGCCGGTAACGTACATCTTCCATCGTGGCGATCCTGAGCAGCCCAAGGCAGCGGTGACACCAGGCGACCTGACGGTGCTCAGCGGACAGCGGAAGGTCGATGTACCTGCGAAAGATCCCACCCTGCCCACCAGCGGACGACGACTGGCCTTTGCGAAGTCTCTCACCGATGGCAGCCATCCTCTGCTGGCACGTGTGATGGTGAACCGGGTGTGGATGCACCACTTTGGTCGCGGCATCGTTCCCAGCGTCGGCGACTTCGGCCATCTCGGGCAGCTGCCCAGCCACCCGGAGCTGCTGGACTGGCTGGCGGGCAGTTTCATGAAGGAGGGCTGGAGCCTGAAGAAGCTGCACTTCATGCTCATGACGAGCGCCGCCTACCGGCAGGCCTCCACACGGGACTCGAGGAAAGAACAGATCGATCCCGACAACGCCCTGGTGGGTCGCATGAACGTGCACCGCCTGGAGGCGGAGTCCCTGAGGGACGCCATGGTGAGCGTGGCTGGCAAGCTCACACCGAAGATGTACGGCCCCCCGGTGCCCATCATGTACAATGAAGAAGGCCAGGTGGTGGTGGGGATCGACACCACCGATACTGCCGGGCGCCAAACCGGGAAGGTGATCCCTCTCAACGGGGAAGAGTACCGCCGCAGCCTCTACATCCAGGCACGACGCACCCGTCCGCTCGGCATGCTGGAGACCTTTGATGCACCGAGCATGATGGAGGCAAACTGCGCCGAACGCCCCCGCACCACGGTGAGCCCGCAGTCCCTCATGCTCATGAACAACGGGTCTATGCGCGAGTATGCCCAGCACTTCGCCGGCCGCCTGCAGAAGGAAGAGCCGACGGCTGTGAAAGCCCAGGTGCAACGCGCTTATGAGCTGGCTTATGGTCGCACTCCGTCGGAGGCCGAGATCACACGTGCCACGGAGTTCGTGCAGGTGCAGACGGAGTATTACAAGACTCATCCGGCCCCGCTGGAGTACGCCTCAGGCCCCGCCTCCAAGACCAATGCGGCCCCCGATCTGCTGGGGCTTGCCGCTCTGTGCCATGCGCTGATGAGTGCGAACGAGTTCCTCTACGTGGATTGATGCTCTGGCCGCATCCATTTTTACCTAGAACCTGAAGAACACACACTTACTTTTTCCCTTTCCCCTCTCCTCATGAACGCTGGCACTGGTCATCCTTTCTCCCGCCGCAAATTCCTCACCACCAACACCTGCGGTGTGGGCTCGGTGGCGCTGGCCTGGCTTTTGCAGAAGGAGGGGCTGCTGGCCTCCAGTGAGCGGCTGAAGGTGGAGCACTACGACCTGCTTCCGAAGGCCCCGCACAAGGAGCCGCGCGCCAAGGCCATGATCTCCATGTTCATGCAAGGGGGCCCCAGCCACATCGATCTCTTTGACCCCAAGCCGGAGCTCTCCAAGCACGACGGCAAGGCGTACACCGGAGAGATCAAACAGGATGATGCCGCCGGAGCCAGCCTGGAGATGATGGGCAGCCCCTGGAAGTTCAGCAAGCACGGCCAGTGCGGCATGGAAATGTCCGAACTGGTGCCCCACATGGGCGGCATCGCGGATGACATCACGATGATCCGGTCCATGCACACGGGCGTGAACAATCACGGCCAGTCGATCTATGCGCTCATGAACGGCCGCATCGTGGGTGGCCGCCCCACACTGGGCAGCTGGGTGACTTATGGGCTTGGCTCCGAGAACCAGGACCTCCCGGCCTATGTCGCCCTCACGGATCCGCGGGGCGTGCCGGTGCTGGGCGTGGACAACTGGAGCAATGGCTGGTTGCCTTCCCTCTTCCAGGGCACAGTCATTCGCCCCAAGGAACCACGCATTTTGAACCTGGATGCCCCCATGGCGCTTCGCGGTGAGGCCCAGGAGCGGTATCTCGGCTTCCTGGGCCAGATGAACCAGGAGCACCTCGCCAGCCGTCCTGGCGAGTTCGATCTGGAGGCCCGCATTCAGAGCTTTGAGCTCGCGGCCCGCATGCAGACGGCCGCCAAGGAAGCGATGGACATCAGCAAGGAAAGCGAAGGCACCCGCAAGCTGTATGGCATTGATGACCCGGCCACACAGGAGTTTGGCACCCGCTGTTTGATTGCCCGTCGGCTCGTGGAGCGCGGCGTGCGTTTCGTGAGCTTGTTTACTGGCAACCAGACCTGGGATCACCATGCTTCGATTGCCACCAGTCTGCCCGCCGCCTGCAAGTACGTGGACAAGCCTGCGGCAGGCCTTGTGACCGATCTCAAGGACCGCGGTCTGCTGGACAGCACGGTCGTGCATTGGGGTGGTGAGATGGGCCGCCTTCCTGTCATTCAGAACCGCGCAGGCGGCTCAAATGACCGCACCAAAGTCGGGCGCGACCACAACACCTATGGTTTCAGCTCATGGGTCGCCGGAGGCGGCTTTAAAGGCGGCTATGTGCACGGTGCCACTGATGAATTCGGCCACCATGCCGTGGAAAACGTGGTCAATCACTACGACTACCACGCCACCCTTTTCCACTTGTTCGGACTCGATCCGAAGAAGCTGAGTTACAAGCGCAACGGCACTGAACAGGTGCTGGTGGAGAATCCGCAGGCGCGGGTGGTGACGGAGTTGCTGGCGTAGGGGGGGAGGCGATTACCTGTCGGGTATCAATCCTCTTTCCGCAATTGGGCACGATAGGGATAGGTAACGGGACCCTCGTATACACACTCGGCACGGGTGCCGTCCTTCCTCGGCACAAATGTCCGTCGATACCTGTAAAAAATGCCACTCATCACTTTCGTACACCTTGCCTCCGTAGGAGCCCCCATTTCTACAACGAGTTCACCACGCCGCTTCCAACGAACGGGCCGCGTCTGGGCGTCAGGATCTTCGGTGTCCACCTGGATCACTTTGGCGGAAGTTGCACAAAGGTCAGCGTGTCCATGAGGTACTTCCCAGTTCTCACACTTACCGCAACGAAGTCCCCATCAAGTGACCAGGTAACATCTTGAGCGAAGGACGGCATTTGGAGACCCAGCGGGTCCGATAAGAAAAAAGAACAGTCCCATCTGAGCGTCGAAGCTCGAAATGATGGTCGAACGTCGCAGAGCCCCCCATATTCACGATCTGGAACTTGTCGCAGGGAGACCGGTGAGGAGTGTTGTCGGTCGAGGCGGTCAACTGGGCCGTGAGAAACAATATCAACAGGGAAAGGATG
>JBGGMQ010000099.1:0-2722 GCA_041287975.1 Verrucomicrobium sp.
ATGCCATTGTGTACTCTTAGGTTGTTTAAAGCCCATTGGTCATACCCTTGGAAGAGGACTCCTCCAACTGATTCAAGTTCATACCCTTGACGCTGACAGTGCAAAAGGCAGCAGCACCAGGCACGTTCCCAGCGCCATTCCCTAGCCTGGGGTTTCGTGAATCGTCTGGCGGAGAGCGATGAGCAAACTCTCGACGGAATAGGGCTTGGCCAAAAACTGCTTCACTCCCACCCCAGAGGCGCGGGCCAGTTGGTCGTTGGCGGTGATGCCGCTGGCGGCAATGATTTTCACTAGGGGATTGATCGCCATGAGCCCCTTGATGGTGGCGGCGCCATCCATGACAGGCATCATCATGTCAGTGATTACCACGGCGATCTGATCCCGGTTCTTCAGGTAGGTGGCGAGAGCCTCCATGCCATCCGCAGCAAGCAACACCTTGTACTCGTAGGCCAGGAGGGTTTGACGCGCGATCCGTCGGATCATTTCCTCATCATCCACCACCAGCACACACTCACCTGCGCCTCGAGGGCAGTCCAGGACCCGCTTGTCTTCCAGGGCGGGGTTCTCTTCCGGGCAAGCTGGCAGGTAGATTTCGAAGATGGTGCCACCGCCCTCATTGCTGTCGAGGCGGATGAACCCTTCGTGCCCTTTGACGATGGCGAGGGATGTCGAAAGCCCCAGCCCCGTCCCCTTGCCTACCTCCTTGGTGGTGAAGAAAGGATCGAACACCTTATCGATGACCGCAGGTGGAATGCCCACCCCGTTGTCCTTTACCTGCACACGGACATACTGGCCCGCATGAGCGTCCAGATGCCGCGCTGCCTCCTGAGGCGTTAGCCGGACGTTCTGTGCAGTGATGGTGATCTCCCCTCCACCCGGCATGGCATCCCGGGAGTTCACGCACAGATTGAGCAGCACCTGATGCAACTGCGTAGCATCGCCCAGCAGAGGCATCAGATCGGGATCCAGCCGCATGCGCAAGTTGATGCTCTTGGGAAAGGTATCGCGAATGATCTTCTCGAGATCCTTCACCAGATGACGCACTTGGATCAGTATGCGCTGACCATCCATCCCACGGGCAAAAGAAAGCACCTGCCGCACCATTTCAGCTCCCCGTCGGGCGCTGTCCGCCACGGTAGCCAGCAACTCTTGATTCATCTCACCCGTGACGCTGAGCTTGAGCAAGTCGATCGCCATGGTGATCGGCGAAAGGACATTGTTCAAGTCATGGGCAATGCCCCCGGCAAGCGTGCCGATGCTCTCCATGCGCTGGGCACGCAGAAACTGCTGCTCAAGCTTCTTCTTGTCCGTGATGTCTGTGTTGATCGCCAGGATGCTCTGGGGCTGCCCGTCGTTGTCCCGCAACAGCGTCCAGCGGCCCTCAATGATCAAACGGTCCCCGTCTTTGCTGAAATGGTGCAGCTCGCCCGACCATTCCCCAGTTTCCATCACACGCGTCATGGCGACCCGCAGCCCGGCCGTGTCCCGGTAGAGCACCGTCGCCACATCCCTGCCCATGACCTCATCCGCCCGCCAGCCATAGATGCGCTCCGCCCCCTTGCTCCAGAAGAGGATGTGATTGTTAAGGTCACGAACCAGGATGGCGTCTCGAGCCTTGTCCAGCAAAGATGCCTGCTGGCGGATGCGGCGGTCAGAGTCCTGCCGCTCCAGCTCCGCAGCAGCACGCGCCGCAAAGATCTTCAGCGTCGTGTTGATGAAATCCGCCTTCTCAATCGGTTCCTGGAAGATCACGAAGAGCAGCCCGACAGGCATGCCACTGGCGTCCACCAGGCGGCAGCCCACATAAGCTTCTGCACGGAGTTCACGCAGCATGTCGGCCTCAGGGTATCGTTCGACCACCCGCGCCGGCACCACCCACGCCCCCTCCTCCAACAGGTGTTCTGCAGGCTTGCCTTTAAGCGTGAACTCAAAGTCGGCATTCACTTTGCCGTCCACCACCGCCGCCATCGTGCGAGCTCGCGCCGGCTCTCCCGGCAGCAGCTTTGCCACAAAGCTGGCATGTGCCCCCAGAGCCTCTGCCATGTTCCTCGCGAGCTGTTTGAAGAAGACGGTCCCAATACTCGCCGACACACTGGCCGCAATCTTCAGCACCGCTGTCTCCATGCGTCGCCGTTCATCCTGGGACCGCAGGTGCTGAATGCCATAGGCAAGATCATCCGCCAGATCCTGGAGCAACTTCAACTCCTCGGGTCCGGTCCGCTGCACCTCCCCCGTGTAGAGTGCCAGCATGCCAAACGTGTGTTGCCCCTCCTTGAGCGGGAGGCAGATGACGCTCCGGTAGCCCCGTCGAACAGCAGGCTCCACCCAGTGAAAACCGGACGAGGTGTCGAGAATGTCCTCAGCAAACACCAGTCTGCCGCTTCGGATCACCTGCCCACCTGGCCCCCACCCTCGCGGGTCGCTCGACTGCCACGTGAGTACAATCTCTGAAAGATAGCCCTGCTCCTCCCCGGCAAACGCCATCGGCTTGATGGTTTTTCCCTCGTCCTGCTGGGCATACCCCACCCAGGCCATGCGATAGCCCCCTTTCTCCACCGCGAGCCTGCAAATCTGTGAGAGCAATTCCTGCTCCCCTGTCGCCCGGGTCATCACTTCATTGCACTCAGACAGCATCTTCAGCGCCCGGTTGGACCTTGCCAACAGCCGCTCAGCCTCCTTTGATGAGGTCAGGGGTGGGCGCACTGAACGGCTGGGACAGCCG
>JBGGMQ010000100.1:0-3066 GCA_041287975.1 Verrucomicrobium sp.
GTCCACCTGGCTGGGGCTGACCTTCAATTGCTGCCGCTGCCATGATCACAAGTACGATCCCATAACACAGAAGGAGTTCTACTCCATGTTTGCCTTCTTTAACAATGTGCCTGAGCGTGGCACCATTCAGGGGGTGTCGAATCGCAGTGGCGGCAATGCTCCACCGGTGATCGATGTGCCGACACCAGAGCAGGAGGTTCGCATCGCGGAATTGAAAGCGGCTGTCAGTGCAGCGGAAACGCGTGTTGCGGAAGAGGCCGTCGCCTTGCCTCAGCTGGTCGCAGACTGGGAGAAAACCGTTGCTAAAAATCCCGCCGTCACCGCTGCCATGTGGCAGACATTGGAGCCAGATGCCGTGCAATCCCAAGGCGGAGCAACGCTTACCCTTCAGCCTGATGGCAGCTATCTGGCGGGTGGGAAGAATCCCGCGAAGGATGTGTATGTTATCACCGCGAAAATGCCGGAGCATGCGGTGAGCGGGTTTCTCCTGGAGTGCTTTCCTGATCCCACCCTGCCTAATCAAAGTCTGGGCCGGGCTCCCAATGGCAACTTTGTGCTGGGTGGATTTGATGCCGATGTTTCCACTGCCGAAACCGGGGGCAACCCGGTGCAGGCGACCTTGGTGAAAGCCGAAGCGGACTTTTCCCAGAAGGGGTGGGCGATTGCCCAACTGGTGACGGGTGGCAAGAAGAGGCAGGTGGGTAAGGGCTGGGCGGTGGAAGGGCATGCCAGGCGGGAGACGAGGAAGGCCATGTTCGTGTTTGATCCTCCCATCCCGGCAGGGGCGAAGGTGACGATTACGCTGACACACGATGCGCTGAACCAGCACAACATGGGCCGCTTCCGTTTGTCTGCGGCTACCCAGCCAGCCAGCGCCCTTAAACTGGATGCGACCTCGGAGCTGGCCTCTCTGGAGCAAGTGCTGAAGTTGCCAGCTGCGGACCGCAATACCGCGCAAAAAGCGAAACTGGAAAAGTATGTGCGCACCACGGTGGATACGCCACTGCGCCGCGCCGACGAGGCCCTCGTGGCCGCTGGTAAAACCCTGGCCGCATTTGAGAAGACCCTGCCCAATGTGATGATCATGCAGGAGATGCCGCAGCCCCGGGATGCCTTTGTGCTGGAGCGCGGAGAGTATGACAAGCCGCGGGCCAAGGTAAGCATGGGTACGCCTGCAGCTCTGCCGCCACTGCCAGCGGGAGCACCGCTGAACCGGCTGGGCCTGGCCCAGTGGGTGGTTGACCCCGCGAACCCTCTGACGGCTCGCGTGTGGGTGAACCGGGCCTGGGAGAAGTTCTTCGGCTACGGGCTCTGCAAGACCACGGAGGATCTGGGATCACAGGCCGAATGGCCCTCGAATCCCGATCTGCTCGACTGGCTGGCCACGGAATTCATCCGCATGAAGTGGGACATGAAAGCCATGCAGAAGATGCTGGTGATGAGCTCCACCTACCGTCAATCTTCACGGCAGACGAAGGAACTCATCGAGCGCGATCCCGACAACCGGCTGCTGGCTCGTGGTCCACGGTTCCGACTTGGCGGTGAACTCATTCGCGACCAGGCGCTCATGGTGGCAGGGCTCATGGTGCCCCGCGTAGGCGGTCCCAGTGTGAAGCCATACATGCCGGAAGGCGTGTGGGATGAGACGAGCAAATACGGAGACCTGCGCGGCTACATGGCTGACACTGGGGACGGGCTCTATCGCAGGAGTCTTTACACCATCTGGAAGCGCACCGCCGCCCCGCCTTCCATGCTGTTGTTCGATGCCCCGACGCGGGAAATCTGCACGGTGAAGCGCAGTCGCACGAATACGCCTTTGCAGGCTCTGGCCCTGCTCAATGAAGTGACCTACGTGGAGGCCTCCCGCGGTCTCGCCTCCCGCATGATGAAACTTGGGGTAACACCGGAGGAACGCATCGCCCAAGGCTATTTGCTGGCCACGTCTCGCAGCGCCGATGATGTCTCCCTGAAAACGCTTGTGCAGGGGTGGCTGGAGCGGCTGGCGCATTTCAAGGCGCATCCTGAAGATGCGGCGAGCCTGCTTTCCCAGGGAACCTTGAAGCCCGACCCCGCCTTGGATGCCGCAGAACTCGCCGCCTACACCACCACCGCTGCCGTGCTCTTGAATCTGGACCGC
The DNA here is from genome assembly GCA_041287975.1 of Verrucomicrobium sp. Classification (GTDB taxonomy): domain Bacteria; phylum Verrucomicrobiota; class Verrucomicrobiia; order Verrucomicrobiales; family Verrucomicrobiaceae; genus Verrucomicrobium. Next base: position 2,138 of record JBGGMQ010000100.1, read on the forward strand.
GTGGTCACCCGTGACTGACCTGCGGGCCGCTCCTCAAGAAAAGAAAAATTTCCTTTATCCCTCTGCCATGAACGTCGCCTTTCCTCATCAGGATTTTCTCAACCGCCGCATCTTCCTCGGGCGCAGCGCCACGGCTCTGGGCGGAGCCGCCCTGGCATCGCTGTTTGCCAGGGAGGGCAGGGCAGCTTCGGCCTCGGCGGGGAGCGTGAGCATCGCTGCGGGGAATCCGGTGGGCCTGCCAGGGTTTCCCAATCACGCCCCCAAGGCGAAGCGGGTCATCTACCTCTTCCAGTCAGGCGCACCGTCCCAGATGGATTTGTTTGATCCCAAGCCGCAGATGGAAAAGCGGCGCAGCGAGAACCTGCCGGAATCCATCCGGCAGGGCCAGCGACTGACGACAATGACCTCCGGGCAGAAGTCGTTTCCTGTCGCCCCGTCCATTTTCAAATTTGCCCAGCATGGGCAGAGCGGAGCGTGGCTGAGCGAACTCATGCCGCACCTCTCTGGCATGGCGGATGACCTGTGTTTCATCAAGTCCATGTACACAGAGGCGATCAATCATGATCCCGCGATCACCTTCTGCCAGACGGGCTCGCAGCTGGCGGGGCGTCCCAGCATCGGCTCCTGGTTGAGTTATGGCCTGGGCAGCACCAATCAAGACATGCCTGCCTACGTGGTGCTCACATCCTTTGGCTCCGGTCGCCGGGATGATCAGCCGCTCTATGACCGCCTCTGGGGCAGCGGCTTTCTGCCCACCCAGCATCATGGCGTCAAGTTTCGCAACAAGGGGGATGCTGTGTTGTACCTCTCGAACCCATCCGGCGTGGGGCGCACCATGCGCCGCCAGCAGCTGGACGAGCTGGCCGCGCTCAACCAGCGTGACTACGCCCAGTTTGGCGACCCCGAGACCCAGACGCGCATCGCTCAGT
>JBGGMQ010000101.1:0-12056 GCA_041287975.1 Verrucomicrobium sp.
GATTGAAGAGGAGTGTCTGCCAGGGCTCAGGCTTGCCCGTCGTTTTGCCGAACACCCCCGTGGGCAGGGAGCCGTACATGACGGCTGAAGCGATCTGGCGGTTGGGCGAATACGTAATGTTGTCCGTCTCCGCCGCCTGGCTGCCGTTAGCACCGTCGCCGAAGTTCGCGGAAACGAACCCCAGAGCCAGCCCGCGAGTGAAATAGCCGCGGTTGGTCGCCCCTTCATCCGCCTTGTTCACATACGGGCCGTCTTCCTGAAGGTCATAGCCGGTGTCCCAGTCCCCAGGCGCATCATATTGATTTTTGGCTCCGTTCAAGGAAGTGGGCACAAACGGCACCGCCGACTCTGGGTAGTTCATGTTCTCCACCAGGCGGCCACCGGTTTCGGCATTCTTGTACACCGTGGTCCAGTCTTTGCGGAACTGGCCACGCGTGGGATCATACCCCACCCGCAGGCTGGCCCCACGCAAGTTGGTATGGGGAGCGAAGAAGTCCTTCTCAGTCGCATCCAGACTGGACCGGTAGGCGATGAGGCGCATGTCGCCACGCGCCTTGTCGGCGGGGTTTACCGTCATGGCATACACGGTGTCGCCCGGGTAGACGAGGTTGTTCATCAGGATCTGCGAGATGTTGACGCGGGCTGTGCCTACCGGCGTGGGCAGGCTGGCGTTGAAGCGTTCGCGGTAGTCGAGGTTGATGATCTTGGCGTTGTTCACATCCGCCACCTTGCCTGCGTCATTCACACTTCCAGTGCGCTTGGGCACGGGCAGGGTTTGGGCAGGGAAGTCGATCTTGAGCGTCTGGACGTTCGTGCCATCCTGCAAGTTCACTTTTACGGTGGCAGTGCCTCCATTGAAGGAGAATGAGGTCTTGCCCGCGACATCCACATCTGCCACCGAGGCCCACACATCGAACTGTTGATTCGCCGTGCCAGCCGTGACCAAATTGCCGCCGAATCCCGACTGGTATTTGAAGAACTGGCCCCCGGGCGATGGCAGCGCCGTCTTGTTGGCGATCCACGTGTCAGCCGTGTAGTACCCCTCATTGTAGTTCACGTTGAGCAGTCCCGTGTTACCCGCGACATCCGACATGCGCAGGGGAGCATCGTCCGCCTTGAACCCTTTGATGTCCGTGACCTGGAGCTGGTATTTCTGATTGAAGGCGGACTGGCCGGGGCTGATGCAATACGGCTGGATGACCACCCGTGCCTTCATCTTCAGCGTCTTCACGTCACTGGCGTTCGTGGTATCCACCTGGGTGGGGTAGAAGATCAGGGCCGCCTGGGCCACGGTGAAGAAGCGGCCCTGCCCGGCAGTGTTGTTGATCTTTATGGGAGCGACGACTCCGAAGTCGTAGTAGTAGGGAGCATAGGAGTAGTGGGGCTGGAGGTTGAGCTGGGGGGTGGAGATGGCATTGACGAGACTGCGCGTGTAGTCGAAGCACTCCGTGAGGATCTGGTCCCGGTCGTTCGGGTACTTTGAAATAAATGTCCCGCCAAACCCGGGGATTTCCCGGTTGGTGAGGGTTTTCAGGTAGTTGTAGATGACCTGGTTTCTGGGGATCAGCGCATAGTCGGCCGTGGCACTGGCCGATCCCGGGCTGGCAGGATTGGAAGCCACGAGGTGACTGACCTGACGCCGCTGAAAGGCATAGAGATTCCCCGTGGTCTGGTCCGAGGGATAATTCGCAGGCAGGGTCTTGTCCTTGCCGAGACTGGAGCAGAAGGCGATGAGCTTGTCATTGGCATTCCGGGCAGTGACAACGCCAGCGGACTGCACCACCTGGAGCGGCCAGAGGCTGATTCTGGGAGTGTTGAAAAGAGTCACCTCGGGCGCACGGCTCTGTGCGGTGAGGAAGAACTGCGTCTTGGCCAGGATCTCCGGGTTCAGGCGGGTGCTGTTGAGCTCACGCTCACCCCCTGCCAGGGCGGTGCCCTTGAAGAAGTACTCATCCACCGTGGCATAGAGACGGTCCTGGTCCTTGGTGATGACCATGGCCCCCGTAGGGGTGCGGGTGCCGTCGAGAGAACCACCGGTCTGCACCCGAGGGGCGAGGTCATAGTAGAGCCCAAACTGTGAAGTGCCGTTGGCATTGCTGCCCGTGGTGGAGCCCCCGCCGAAGGTGAGATAGTTTCCCAAAACGGTGCTCAGACTCGTCATGGCTGGATGCCCCGGATAACGCTGAAACTCGTTGCGAGCGGGCAGATAGCTCGCAAGCCGCCGCTCTGAGACGGTGTTGGCCCGCGGGATGTCCCAGAAGACTCCTTCACTGGCGGTGTTGATGTTCACCTTCGATGTTTCATCATCGGTCCAGAAGGCCAGCCGACCGATCACCGGGTTCCCGGCGGTGGCACCCGTGACAGTGACGCGCGAGCCAGAGCCAGCCACGGGCGTTGCGGCGGCGACGGTTCCATCCCGCAACAGATAGAGCCACTTCACCGGCATGACGGGATCGGTGCCCACAGGCGCGGGGGCATCCACCACTTCATACCCTGCCACCTCGCCCAAAGCAGGCGGGTCCAGCACAGGGTAGTGTTTGCGGCCTTGCACCTCCACGGGTTCGTTGAGATCCGTATAGAGAGCCCGCTGCCCTGACCACGCAGCTGGAGGCACCTCGGCGGCGGCCTCGGCCATGCCGAAGGAGGACACCACCATGGTGTCTGACGAATAGAGTTTGTAGGCGGAGGTGAGTGCGGTGCGGCCGTTGCCCGTGCCACCTGTTGTACCATAAACCCTGATCATGCCCGGCTGGGAAGCCCAGGTCTTGGGGCTGGCCTGGGCAGACCCCAGATTCTCCGTGGCCTGGCGCACCTGGCTGATGACCATGTTCACCGCTGAATCCGACAGCATGCGGGAGCGATTCCCCTCGGCATAACCCGCAGAGGCCTGGCGCTCCGTGGTGACCAGTGACAGGAAGCCCACCACCAGCACCGTGATCAAAACCAGCACGACGAGCACCAGCACCAAGGCCACTCCCCGAGGCTGGGACTGCAAGTGGAGCCGTGTGGCAGATGTCACTATGATCATAAGTTCACTGGTTGAATTTAGCGTGCCATCTGGATTTGCTTTCAGAGCCCGGGCTGTAGCGAAAACTCGTCACATGGGGTGGTCCGCAAGAGCACTACGGGTTTTCACCGAGGGTGACCTGCTGCTCCGCCCTGCGATACACCCGCACATAATCCACGGTCATGGCTTCCGGCAGGCGCGAGCGATCCAGGCGGGGCGATTCCCAATCCGCGCACAAGAGGCTGAGGATCGCGTACTGGGGACGATGAGACACACCCTGCTGGGTGCGGAAGATGACATGCCCGTCGATGGAGAAGACATACTCCTCTGCCGACCACTCCACGGCGAAGACGTGAAACTCTTCACACAGCTCCTGTCCTGCAGGCAGCACGGGTTGAAGATCTGTGGGACCACCGTCATGATGCTTGGTCCCGTCGGGCCCTGGCCAGTAGACGTTCGCAGCCGTGCCCCCATCCCGGCGGTCACTGCCAAACCATTCCACGATGTCGATCTCCGCCCCTGTCTTCGAGGCATCACTCACCACGCTCTTGTCCGAGCTGTCAGGCTGGAGCCAGAAGGAGCCGTGATGCCCCTCCATGCGCTGGAATTTGATGCGTGCCTCCCAGCGCCCAAACGTCTGCGCGAAGCGGCCTTGGGAGCCAATCATCCCTGTGTGGATGACGCCATCCTGCTCCGTGGTGGTGAGCAGCAGATGCCCCTTTCCATCCAGCGACACGTTCGCCGCACTGATGATGGCGCTCTCCCTCTTCCCAGGGGCCCGCACCGACCACCTGGTGGGATCGAGTTGTGATCCCTCGAACTCGTCATGCCAGGTTAGCTCCCAACCTTCGCGGTGCGGCAGCACAGGGGTGCCCGGGGAACGATCCGGCGATGATCTCGAATAACTCAATCCGGGAACGAGACTCAATGCAAGGGCTGTGACTCCGGCAAGCGCCAGAAGCACCATCGTCCAATGCCCCGCACGACCGGCGCTGAACCGTCCTGACTGGCAACAACAAATAAGAGACCGCAGATCCATCAGGAGAAATACTACCGGACTGGTGCGAGCTGTCTTGTGGCGAGAATTCGCCACACCCCTGCCAAACGTCAGCGATCATCACTGCGTGACTCGCCATGGCGGGTGTGGCATGCTTCTGTACTGCAAACCTCTCGCATGAAAGCCTCCCACCTGCCTGCTCCATGCCACTTGAGACGTGACTGCTGCAGACTGGGCGGCCATGCTGCCGCATGGGCACTGCTGGCTCTGACAGTGACGACGGCCCAGGCCGTGAAAGTCCCGCTGACCGCCGTGGAGAGCACCACGACGGCGGATGCCAGGGCGTTGAGCAAAACGGTGGACGGTGTGGAAGCCGGGCTGACAGGGTGGGCAGTCCCCGCTCAGACGGATCGAACGCACTCGGCCGTGTTCCGCTGCAATCCACCCATCAACCGGGCGAGTCTGCGCCTCTGGCTTTCCTTTCTCTCAGGCCATGCTGACTCCGGCTTTCATGAGTTCGCCATCGCCATCACGCGTGATGCGCAGCCCTCTCTCACGGGTAAATGGGAACCTCTTTCCCCCACTTGGTTCAACTCCACTGAGGGAGAACTCACCCGTGTGGATGGGAGGATCCGCGCCGTGGGGGATGCGAACAATCCTGTGTACCGCATCGACACGGCCTCCACGCCTGCCGGGGTGACGGGATTCCGCATTGATGTCTTCCCCCGCCCCAGCGTTGCCGGTGAAAGCCTCCTCACCGAATTCCGGGTGGAGCGCCAGGACGTGAACACCACCAACATCGCCCTGGGATGTCCCGTTACGTCATCGAACCCTGTCTACACCGACCAGAGGCCGGAGTTCATCACTGACGGGCTTACCGGGACCATGGCCCACCCCCAGGTGCCGGATCTGGGCGAGAAGTTCTACTTTGAGGTGGATCTGCGCCGCGTCGCCACGCTGGATCACATCTCCCTGCGCAACCGTGCGGACGGCCGGGCCACGGAGCGTCTCTCGCGTATTCTCCTTGAACTCTATGTGGATCCACCCGCCACCGGCGCGAAGCCCGTGTGGAGCGGGCGCTACCGGGACGATGGCAGCTACCCGGAGCCGGGGCAGACAGGGGTGGTGCGGGCAGCGGCAGGTTCGGGTCCCTTTCGCGGTCGGTACCTGCGCATCTCCAGTCGCAGTTCCGTGGCCTTTTCCCCGCAGATCGCCGAGGTGGAGGTGTATGAATCTCTGGTGCCGACGGGGGTGACGGTGACGGCCGGGAACCACCATCTGCCGCCAGCGAACGCCTACGAGATTCCAGGTGGTGCCCCGTGGATCAGCTTCGCCATTGTCCATCCCAAGATGCCCACTCCGATCCTGCTGGGACGGCGTTGGCGCATCTCGGGCTATCACAATGAATGGCTCCCCGTCCCAGGGACCGGCGTGGTGGAATCGCGCAGCCTGCCCCCTGGGAACTATGTGTTCCAGGCTTCCCTGCGACACACGGATCTGGAGTGGAACGATGCCTCCCTCATGGTGCCCTTCATCGTGCCGCTGCCCTTCTGGGAGCGGCCTGTGGTACGCATCCTGGCCGTGCTGCTGGCAGTCGTATTGGCCAGCCTCATGGCATGGCGTCTCGCCCGACGGCGCATGATTCTGAAGCTGGCTGAACTGGAGCACCGTCAGGAGCTGGAACGGGAGCGCGCCCGGATCGCACGGGACATGCACGATGTGGTCGGCTCCCGCCTGACTCAGCTCACCGTCATGCATGAGATCTTCGCCGCCGAACATCCTCTTTCTGGAGATGCAGGCCAGAAATTGCAGGCCCTGGGCGAGACTGCCCGAGCGGCCATTTCAGAACTGGACGAGGCGGTGTGGGCCGTGAATCCCCGCAACGACACGCTGCCCAGCCTGGCCAACTATCTCTGCCACATCGCCACCGAGTACCTGCGGCCCCTGGGCATCGCGTGCCGGCAGGAGGTGCCCGAACTCTGGCCGGAGGTGCCAGTGCTCTCCCATCACCGGCATGAGCTTCTGCTGGCCTTTAAAGAGGCTCTGCAGAACGTGGCCAAGCATTCCCAGGCCACCCTGGTGACCATCACCCTCAGCTACCAGGCACCGCAGTTCCATGTGCGACTGGCGGACAATGGCCGTGGACTGCCTGACGAGCTGAGTGGTCCGGAGAAGGACGGACTGGCCAACATGGAAGCCCGGCTCAATGGCATCGGTGGCAAATGCCAGGTGAAAACAGGTGCAGAGGGCGGCACTGTGGTAGATATGCAAGTGCCCCTGCGCAACCGCTGACTGCTCTGCTCCCATGCCTGTACGCATTGCCATGATCGAAGATGATGTGCCGTTTGCAGAGACGCTGCAGCGCTACTTCGCCATCGGCACAGGCGCAGGCGCCGGAATCGAGGTGCAGTGTCTGGCTCATTTTCCCACTGCGGAGCGCGCCCTGCCCGAGATTGCGGCCTTGAAGCCCGACCTGGTGCTGGTGGACATCAACCTGCCCCAGATGAACGGCATCGAGTTCGTCGGGCGGATTCAAGAGACCTGCCCCGGGGTGCTGTGCCTCATGCTCACCATGTATGAGGAAAGTCCGCTCATCTTCGACGCCCTGAAAGCGGGCGCCTGTGGTTATCTCCTGAAGCGCACGCCCCCCAAGGAGATTGTGGCGGCGATTTTGCAGGCGCACGGTGGTGGCTCCCCCATGTCTCCCCAGGTGGCACGACAGGTGGTGAGCTTTTTCCACAAGGCGGAGCCCTCCCTCCCTGAGCCAGATCCAGAAATGGACACGCTGGCGGACCGGGAGCGCGAAGTGCTCGGGCTGCTCTCCAAAGGCTTTTTGTACAAGGAGATCGCAGACCAATTAGGGATCTCGACCCACACGGTGAACAGCCACATCCGGCGGATCTATGAGAAGCTGCATGTGCGCTCCCGGGCGCAAGCGGTGGCGAAGTATCGCGGGATCAACTGAGGAGGGGCGGTGCGTCAGTGGGCGGTGCGTCAGTGCGTCAGTGCGTCAGTGGGCAAGGTGTTGGGAGATGGGAGTTGGGGTTTGCGACGGGAGCTTGCGGGGAGTGCTGACGTGCTGACGTGCTGACGTGCTGACGTGCTGACGTGCTGGCCAGTGCCTGAGACGCGGGCGGTTTGTCTGTGATGTCGCCCCTGGGTCCTGGGAGCGCTGGCGTCCCGCCGGCCGAAGCTCGACTCCCGTCGAACATCCGCCGACGTTGTGTTAACGAACCCTCCCACGCACTGAGAACCGGCGGGACGCCGGTGGCACGCACAGGCAGGATGCCTGTGTCACTGACGCACTGACTGCGGGGGTCACATATTCACTACTATCGGGCATTGCCTGCGGTGACTCTGGACGTCAGGCATGGTTTCGTGTTTTGCACGTTGCCGAACCATCATCCTCATGATCATGACGACTTCCTCTTTGCGCCTTCTTGCCGTCTGTCTGCTTCTTGTGTTTTCCGGTTTGCAGCCGCTGTGGGCGGTTCATGAGGGCAAACTGCATATCCTGCTGGTGGGGGACAGCACGACGGAGGCGAAGATCCCCAAGATGCTGCGACCACAGGGGCCGCACTTTGAGGATGTGATCCGGCTCCAGCTCTTGGGTGAGAAGGACCTGCCACCGGTGAATGTGCTGAACCTCGGTCTGAGCGGCGAATTCATCCACCGACTGCTGGATTCCGGGCGCTATGACAAGGACATCGCCAAGGTGCCGGGAGCCGACTACATCTTCATCCGCTACGGCATCAATGACCAGGCGAAGCGGGAGAACTTCCCGGAAAACTTCGTCAAAGACTATCATGAGTTGATCGCCCGGCTGAAACAGGATCACCCTGGAGCTATGCTCATCATCATGACGGTCATCCCCTGGAGTGATGAGAACCGCACCACGCAGATCAATGACCTCAACAGAAAGGTGGCTGAGATCGAAGGGCTGCCGCTTTTCGACATCTACCCGCGCTATGCGGAGGAGATGAAGAAGGGACCCAACATGCTGAACTACCGGCGGTATGCAGCCGACAAGATTCCGGATAAGTTCCGCGAACTCACGAAGTCATTCATCCAGGGCAACTCTGTCATTGTGATGGACAACCAGTTCGACGCCCAGTTGGGCGATCTGCCCGGATGGTACGGCGACCGGCACCCCAATCAAGCGGGGTACCAGGTGATCGCCGATGAAACGGTGAAGTACCTGACCCGGGTGATACGGGCGAAGAATCCGACAGTCTCGGCTGCGGTGGCGCCAAGTGAACTCTTCAAGGCAACACCGCTCACAGAGGCACGGCTCTTCACTGATGGCATTGAGGGGCCCGCATGTGATCATGCGGGAAAGGTGTACGTGGTCAACATTGGCGAGCAGGGCACGGTGGGTCGCATCACCCCCGCGGGTAAGGCAGAACTCTTTGTGAAGTTGCCCGAAGGCAGCATCGGCAATGGCATCCGGTTCAGTCGCGATGGCGAGAGCTTCTTTGTCGCGGACTACACCAAGCATCAGGTGCTGAAGGTGGATCTCGCTACCAAGGCCATCTCTGTGCACGCCAGAGAGGATGGCATGAACCAACCGAATGACCTGGCCATCACTGCTGAGGGCGACTTGTATGCCAGTGATCCCGCCTGGAAGGATGGCACTGGCCAGCTTTGGCGGGTGGATCGCGCAGGCAAAGTCTCGCGTATCGCCCACGGCATGGGCACCACCAATGGCATCGATGTCAGCCCCGATGGCAAAACGCTCTATGTGAACGAGAGCGTGCAACGCAATGTCTGGGCCTTCCCCATCCATGCCGACGGCAACCTGGGTGAGAAGCGGCTTCTGAAGCCGTTCCCAGACTTCGGTTTCGATGGGATGCGCTGTGATGTCGCGGGCAATTTGTACATCACCCGGCATGGCAAGGGCACGGTGGTGAAGCTCAATCCTGCTGGAGAGGTCTTGCAGGAAATCGATGTGCTCGGCAAAAGCCCGACCAACCTGTGTTTCGGCGGGCCAGATGGGAAAACGGTCTATGTCACCGATGCGGACCAGTGCCGGATCGTACAGTTCCGCGTCGATGTCCCCGGTCTGGAATGGGAGCGCCAGAAACTATCGGGCAAGAACTGACCGTCATTTTCATGGCGAGATGGGGTGATGAAGGAAGGAGGTGACACGCCTCCGCCTTTCTGCAAAATGGGGCATGGACTCTTCCCCAGCCTCTGCTTTGCCGATGAATCGTCGTCGTTTTGTCACTACTGCCTTGGGGGCCGTTGCGGCCGCCTCGGTTGCCCCGGCCCAGGACGCTCCGGCTCCCGCTACAAGCAAGAAGGGCATCCTCCTGCGCTCCTCATGGCAGACGGTGAACATCGGTGACATTGCCCACACGCCGGGCATGCTGCATCTGCTGGAAAAGCATCTGCCCGAGTACCCGGTGACCCTCTGGCCGAGCAAGGTGGACAACGGCGTGAAGGAGATGCTCATGAAGCGCTTCCCCACCTTGAAGATTGCCCAGACCAAGGAGGAGCTGAAGACGGCTTTTGATGAGTGCGCCTTCCTCCTGCATGGCTCAGGCCCCGGTTTGGTCGCCGAGAAAAGCCTGGTGCAATGGCAGAAGGAAACGGGCAAACCCTATGGCATCGGCGGCATCACGTTTGCCGGTGGGCCTGCCTCCGTAGAGGTGCTGAGCGGGGCCAAGTTCGCGTTCTTCCGCGACTCGGTATCGATGAAATATGCGCAGGACAAAGGCTGCAAGTCCCCGCTGATCGGTCTGGGTCCCGATGCGACCTTTGCCGTGGATCTCTTGAATGAAGAGGCGGCGGTGAAGTTCCTGAAGGCGAACAACCTGGAGGAAGGCCAGTTCGTCTGCTGCATCCCGAAGCTGCGCAACACGCCGTACTGGAAGATCAAACCCGGGGTCGCTTTTGACGAGAAGAAGCACGCGAGGAATGAGGCCATGAAAGAGCACGACCACGCCCCGCTGCGCGCAGCGATCATCGCCGTGGTGGAGCAGACGCCCATGAAGGTGCTGATCTGCCCCGAGGACTCCAGCCAGATGGCCGTGGGCAAGGAGAACCTCTATGATCCCCTTCCCGAGTCGGTGAAGAAGAAGGTGGTGTGGCGCGAAAACTACTGGCTGACGGACGAAGCCCAGAGCACCTACAACCGCAGCGCCGGTCTCTTTGGCAACGAGCAGCACAGCCCCATCATGTGCATCGGCCACGGCATCCCCGCCATCGTGTGCCGGTACAAGGAACAAACCAGCAAAGGTTTCATGTGGCAGGACATGGGCCTGGGCGAGTGGTTGTTTGACCACGATTATGATGAAGCAGAAAAGGGGCTGACGCCGGCGGTGCTGGCGATTGTGAATGACCAGGCCACGGCGAAGGCGAAGGCGCTGAAGGCCAAGGGCATCGTGGACGAGCGGATGAAGGCGATGATGGACGCGGTGCGGGCGGAGCTTCGGTGAGTGGTGGGAAGCCGGGACGTCGGTGACACAGGCATCCTGCCTGTGCGTGCCACCGGCGTCCCGCCGGTTTTCGGTGCGCCAACGCTCCCATGATCCAGAGGCAACATCACAGACAAACCGCCCCAGTCTCATGCACTGGGTGCGCCGACATTCATGTCGGCTGATGCTCGATCGGAGACGCTCGTTGCCGACGTGGACGTCGGCGCACCCAGTGGGATGTCTTAGGTGTTGAAGGGGGACCGGGGAATAATGGGAAGACCCTTGGAGGAGATACCCCTTCGCTGGCGGAAGTGCTGGGAGCGCGATTGTTTCGGCGGCGGGTGGACGTCATGCGACGCCTGAGCAGAATGAATTCTGCGCTCCCGGTACGACCCGGCTTGTGTTGAAGGGTGCGTCTTTGGTGGAAGGGAACTGGAAAACCTGAGGCACCCTTTTGACTCGCTGAAGTGTGACTGGGGGACGTTGAGGGTTGTAATTGCTGAAGTGTGACTCCCGTCGAGCTTCGGCCGACATGAATGTCGGCGCACCCAGTGGTTCGCGTTTGGTGCTGGAAACGTGATGTCTGAACATGGAGGCGCACTCCATCACTGCGAACCAAGAACCACCTACCACTCACCTCTCACCATTTACCGCCTCTCCGACGCGTCCTAGGAAATCACTCCAGACCATGTCTGAGGCGTCGCCGTCGAGGCCGAGGCGGACGATGACCATGTCCCAGGCGGGGATGACGAAGCAGCGGTTGTTGTTGTGACCGGCGGCGACGAAGAGCCCTGGAGGAGCATGGGGATATTTCAAGGCTCCGTCGGCCTGGACGCCGTTGACCCACCAGTTGTAGCCGTAAGATCCGCGGCCGTCGATCCCGCTGTCCGGGTGGCCCCAGGGGAGGGTTGCGGGGACCTGGATTTGAGTAGCTTCCTCGCACCACTTCTTGCTGATCAACTGACGGCCGTTCCACTTGCCCTGGTTGAGGTAGAGCAGTCCGAATCTGGCAAGCTCCCTGGCGCTGATCTGCACGGACTGGCCGCGGTTGCCGGAGCCGCAATTGACCAGCAAGCCACCCTGCTGCCCGAGATTACCCCACCGCCACTGCTGGGGATTCATGCCGATGGGATCGGCAATGCGCTGCTTGAAGAGATCGGCCAGGGGGCGCTTTGCCAGGACTGTCAGCCCGTGCCCGAACTGGTTCATGGCGGAGTCCCAGTAGGCGTACTGGCTCCCTGGAGGCGTGAAGAGAGGCTCTCCTGGCACGAAGGGCGTCTTGCTGTGACCGTGTTTGTAGTTGCCGGTGGTTTCATCGCCCACCGCCCGGTATCCGGAGGTCATGGTCGCGAAGTGCCGGAGTTTCAATCCTGGGAAACGGGTCCGCATTTCCGGCAACACCTTGCTGACGGGGGTGTCGAGAGTGCAACGACCGTCGTCTATCAACAGGCCCAGGGCGGTGCTGGTGAAGGTCTTGGTGAGGGACCATGTGCCATGCACTTTGTCGACATTGGGACCTTGCCACACGATGCGCCCATGCCGGACGATCATGAGCTCACCCGCGCCATCGGCACCGACGGAGGCATCCAGGAACTGCACCGCTTCTTCGAGGCCCTTGGGCTCCAGCCCTTGC
>JBGGMQ010000102.1:0-4182 GCA_041287975.1 Verrucomicrobium sp.
CCGGGCACGATGCCCAGGATGAATGGTTCTGAGAGGTCGATCCCGAAGATCGCGGGATCATAGTGCGTGTCGCGGTGCTTGGCCTGCGCCTCCACATCGATGTCGTACAATCCAGACACAGGCACGCCGTTCAGGAAGTCCTCGATGTGGCCGTAGCCCCCCTGACGTGTGTCCGTGTTGGGCTGCTCGTAGAGGTTCAGGAAACCAAAGTTGAATGCGTCCTTGTGCGAGCCCTGCAGTTCCTCATACTGCACGAAGTGGCCGTTGAAGCGCCATTGCTGCGGCCCCATCGCGGGCTTGCCGAGCCGCGTTTCCACCAGCCGGTTGGCCGCCTGGAAATACTGATCCACGAGGAACCCGGAGGTCACCAGCGTCTGGCCGATGGTGTCGATGTGCCGGCTCGTTTTCTCCTTGGGGAAATCTGCCGTCAGTCCCAGCGTATCCACGCGACGGCCGAAGAGCGTGGCGATGGTGTTTTCATATTCACGGCTTGAGAGGCGCCGCATCACCGTACGCGAACCGGAGCTCTCCAGTTTGCTGCGCGCCGCGACCGTGCCCTCCCGCAGTGCACGCAAGACGGCAAGGCGCTCCTCGTCAGACGGCTGATCCGCTTTCTTCGGCGGCATCTCTTTCAACGTGATCTGATCGATGATTTCCTTGGCCGAGATCAGGTCTGCGACGGACTTCAAAGGCAGGCTGAATGGCTCGAAATCCCTGTCGCCTTTTTGAAGATTGGAGTCATGACACTCGAGGCAATACTTGCCCAGAAAGTGATTCACCAACTGCGGTGGAGGCAGGTCAGCCTGAGGCTTGGGCACGGGCGCCACAGGTGCCTGAGGCGGCGGCGTGGGAGCGGGAGGCGTGGCCGCAGCGTCTTCTGGCTTCGCGGTAGGCGGCGGGCTGGACGGAGGGGCAGGCGGTTTTTCGACCTCTTGCGCTGCCGCACTACAGAAAGCCATCGCCGACACTCCGGCGACGAGACAGAGAGAATGAAAAGCGCGCATCAAGCAAAACGGCCAGTGCTGCTGCCAAAGCGGTCGGTTTCCACGCCCATCTTCTGAGCGATGTCCACGAAGAGATTGCAAAGCGGCACCTTGTTGATGCCGTCACGCGGCACCTGGCGGTACTCGCCGTGCTTGTACCCGCCGCCGGCGAGGATGATGGGCAGGTCCGAGTTCTTGTGGGAGTTCCCGTCCCCCATGCCGCTGCCGAAGAGCACTGTCGTGGAGTCCAGGAGGGTGCGATCACCGTCGTTCACCTTGGACAGGCGGGCGACGAATTTGCCAAAGTGCTCGATCTGGTACCGCTCCAGGGCGATGAGGCTCGCGATCGATTCCGGGTCATTGCCGTGGTGCGACAGCCCGTGATAGTCCTTCTTGATGCCCAGGTGTTGCGGCATGAAGTCGCCGCCGATCTCCAGCGTGGCGATACGGGTGCTGTCCGTCTGCAGGGCAAGCGTGATCAGTTCATACAGCAGCGGCAGATCCTCAACGGCGTTGCGGACGGCCGGCTTGTCGAACGGCGCGGCGGGCTTGGGCTGCATGGTCCAGCGCTTGCGGAGCTCCAGGCGCTTCTCCACATCGCGCACGGAGGTCAGGTACTCGTCGAGTTTGTCCTTGTCCTCCTTGTTCACCTGGCCGGAGAGGCGGTTGGCCTCCTCCCTCACAGAGTCCAGAATCGAGGCCTGCACTCCATTCTCCTGCACGCGACGCTCCTGGCGCTCTTTCGAATCGCTGACGAAGAGCTTCTCAAACAACTCCGCCGGATTCGTGATCGGCGGCACCCGCACGCCCGACTTCGTCCAGGCGATCTGGCAGCCCCCGTGGATGCCACCTTCAGACCCCACCGTTAGCGAGGGGAACCGCGTCTCAAAGCCCACCTCTTCCGCGAGGTACTGGTCGATCGTCACATTGCCATCGGGACGGTTTTGCGCCTCGGAATTCAACACCCCCGAAAGGAAGGAGTGCACGGCGAAGTGTCCACCTTTGACTCCGTGGTCCAAGCCACGAAAGACCGTCATCTGGTTGCGATTGTCCCAGATGGGCTCCAACAGGGTGGTCTTCTCGTACGCCGCGCCGGTGGTCGTCGGGAAAAGCTGTTTCACCTGAAACCCAAGCAGGTTGCCAATCGCCACGAACCTCCTCGCGCCCATGCCTGCCCCCTTGGCCATCTGCACCGCGGCATTGCCCCCTACGGCGCTGGCCTTGAGTGAAGTGAGACCCGGCAACGCAAGCGTGGCACCGAGGGACTGGAGGATAAAACGACGACGATTCATGAAGGTTCAGTGGGCGGGGGGGCGAATACTAATCGTCCGAACAGGGGGACTCTTTGCAAGAAAGGGGCTGGTGGATCGTTTTTCCGGCACGTGCACGAGCTGCGCCACAATCCCTCAGGCGCAATCCGGGAACCCTGACTTGCAGGCAATTCTGCAAAAAACTGGCCCGGCACAAGTCTCAGCCGATCAGATAACTGCTGCAACCCGCTCCTCGCGAACCTTGTCTGATTTGTCACAAAAAAAGTCAGCCGCCGGATCTCGCAAAACCCATCCAAACAAGGGTGAATGGGATAACGCGCCCACTATGAAACCTGCCTCACCCTCCCTGGGAAGCCTCCTCTTTTCGACCGCCCTTTGCCTTGTTGGCGCCACGAGTTTCGGCGCTGAGACGTTGAAAACAGTGGCGCCGTTCTCCATGGGCGTGGGCATCAGCGATCGGGTCTTTGAACGGCCACAAGACTGGCCCCTGCTCACCTCTCAGTTTTCCTATGTCACTCCGGAGAACAGCATGAAACCCGCGGCCATTCAGGCGCAACCCGGCGCATGGTCCTTCGACGTTCCTGACCGCTTTGTGGAGTTTGCGCGGGCTCACGATCTGAAGGTGGTGGGGCATTGTCTTGTCTGGGCGAAAGATGACCGCACCCCTTCCTGGTTCAGCAAAGAGGGGGACAAGCCCGCTTCCCGTGAGCTGCTACTTGAGCGCATGAAGTCGCACATTGAGAAGGTCGTGGGCCGCTATCGCGGGAAGATAGCGATGTGGGACGTCGTCAATGAGGCGCTCGACGATGGGGTGGGCTACTTGCGCGACTCGTGCTGGAGCAGGGCTTGTGGGGAGGAGTTCATCGCAAAGGCCTTCGCCTACGCTCATGCCGCAGACCCCGAGGCAATGCTGATCTACAACGACTACAACAATGAACTGGAGGGGAAACGCCAGAGCATGATTCGCCTGATCGAATCACTCCGCGCCCAGAAGATCCCGGTGCACGCCATTGGGCTGCAGGGGCATTACGAACTGGACCTCGTCCCGTTTGAAGCTCTTGAAAAAACACTGCAGGCCATGCGCACTATGAAGATGAAAGTCGTCATCTCCGAGCTGGACATCGACGTCATTCCACGCGGGCGCTGGTGGGCGGACAATGGGGCAGAGCGGGAGGCGCTCTCCAAGCACAATCCCTATGCGCAGGGCTGCCCTCCGGAAATCCTGCAACGACAGGCCGCGCAGTATGCCCAGCTCTTCCAGCTCTTTAAGAAGTACGCTGATACCATCGCGCGTGTCTCTTTCTGGAACCTCCACGACGGACAGAGCTGGCTGAATGACTTCCCCTGGAAGCGTGACAATCATCCGCTGCTGTTCGACCGGAACGGCGTGCCCAAGCCTGCCTACCATGAAGTGATGCGGGTGTTTCAACCTTGAACCTTTCATCACTTCCTACTGCGCTCTGCCAACCTGGGACGCCTGACGCCATGAAGTCGCTCTTGCTTGTTCTGCCTGCCCTTGGTGGCGCAGGATCCCACCGAAGCCACCGGGGGCAATCCGCCTCAGCAACCGAGGAAGGCCTGGGGGCCCATCGTTTTGAAAAGCGATGATGCTCCCGCTTTTCCGGCACCACCGGCTGGCTGGGACAAGGTGCGCCCAGGCATGGCCCGGGGCAGGCTTGAGATGGTGGAGTATGACTCGAAAACGGTCGGAACCAGGCGCAAAATGAACGTCTACACACCGCCCGGCTACACCGTGAGCAGAAGATACCCGGTGTTGTATCTTCTCCATGGCATCGGATGTGACGAGAACGAGTGGCAGCACTTTGCGCAGGTTGCATACTGAACCCTCACAGGAATTCCGGGCACGAGTGCCAGGATTGATGCCAGCACCAGCACCAGCACGATCAGGAACCATCTTCGATGGAATT
>JBGGMQ010000103.1:0-4179 GCA_041287975.1 Verrucomicrobium sp.
AGCTCTACAGCGGTGCCGGCAGCAAGTGGGACTCCCACGCCAACCTTGAGGGCAATCACGGCAAGCTATGCCGCGCGGTGGACCTTCCCATTGCAGGTCTTCTTGCCGACCTTAAATCTCGGGGTCTTCTGGAAGAAACGCTCGTCATCTGGGGCGGCGAATTCGGCCGTACTCCCATTAGCGAACAGGGTGGGGGACGCGACCACAACCCAACTGGCTTCACCATGTGGATGGCAGGTGGCGGCGTGAAAGGTGGCCAGACCATCGGATCCACCGACGAGCTTGGCCTCTATGCTGTGGAAGACCGCCTGCACGTGCATGACATCCACTCCACCGTCATGCACCTCATGGGCATGGATCACACGAAGGTGGTCTACAACAACAAGGGACGCCCGGAGCGCATCGACCAGAACGAAGGGCATCCCTACGTGAAAATTACGGCTTGAGCCAGTTGGGCGGGCAAGGTCCACACTCCAGACACTCTTCCTGTTGTGTGGATCGTCATCACCGGAGCGCCCAGTTCAGGGAAAACGACGCTGCTGCACGCGCTGCGTGATCGGGGGTTCAACGTCAGTTCGGAATCGGCCCGGGAGATCCTTTCCCAGGGCGGACTGGATGAATCAGGCGCTGATGTTCAGGCCCTCATCGAGCAACGACAGATCGCCAAGGAACTGGCGCTGCCCCGGGATCAGCGGATAGTTTTCGATCGAGCCTTGCCTGACTCGCTGGCCTACCGGCGGCTGGTTGGGATGGATGCAGGAGATTTGATGGCATTGGTTGAGCCGGAACGCTACGCCGTGGTGTTTCTCTGCGCCTTTGGGGAGCACGTTGCGGATGGCATCCGCAAAGACGACCGGGACCGTGCTTTGCAGATTGAGGCTCTATTGCGCGAGGCTTATGAGGAGTTGGGTTGCGAGGTGGTCGACCTGCCATGGGATACGTCGTTGGGCATGCAGGCGAGTGTGGAGCAGCGGCTGGGGATTATTGATGCGTGGTTGCTGGAGAATGCGTGAGAGCGGTTTGTGTGGGCTGATGTTTGACGGGGCTGCTCGTGGAGGAGCAAGCTGCATCAATTGTGTGGCCGACGTCGCACTCCAATAGGTTAAACATCTCGAACCTGAGGTGTTTACTGGGAGCGCAGACTTCAGCCTGCTGATGCTCGACGGGAGACGCGCGTGGCCGACGTGGACGTCTGCGCACCCAGTGGGTTGTGGGAGGGTTGAAGGGAAGGGCAATGGACTTTGACACTACGTATCCGGTGCGACCCTCCTCCCGTGCGACAGCCGTGGGAGTGCTGCCGTCTCGGCGGTTGGCGAGCGTCTCCGACCGCCTGAGCAGACTAAAATCTGCGGTCCCAGTTGAAGGCCCCGCAGGAGATGAAGAACGTCTCCAGCCGAACATCGGCCGCCGGGACGGCAGCGCTCCCAGGATCCAAGGGCGAACGCCACATACCGAGCACCCCTGTCTCATGCGCTGGGTGCGCCGACATTCATGTCGGCTACGAGCGCCCCCCGTCGAACCTCTGCCGACATGAATGTCGGCGCACCCAGTGGACTGTCGAAGAAGTTGAATTGCCTCCAAAGGACTTTGGGCACTTCTTATGAGATGCGCCCCCTTCTTACGCGCCAGCCCCCGGAGCACTGGCGTCTCGACGGCTGGCGAGCGTCTCCCGACCACCTGAGTAGAATAGATTCTGTGCTCCCAGTGAAAGCGCTCCGTGAGTTGGAGGAGATGACGTTGCGATAAGGAAGCCAAAGAGAGCTTTCCCCAAATGCCTCCTTACACCCCACGCTCAAATCCAGAGCGGCGGCTTCGTCATGAGACGGTGCACGGCGGACTCACGTTTCGGCAGCATGTCATCAGGATTGCTGACGCTGAATCCAAGGTCGCGGACGAGTCCGTCGCTCAACCGGTAGATCCAGCCGTGCACGGTCAGGTCCTGGCCGCGGTCCCAGGCCTGCTCCACAACGGTGGTCTGGCAGACGTTCACCGCCTGTTCGATCACATTCAGTTCACAGAGTCGGTCCACGCGATCGCTTTCCTGGATAACGGTGGCCAGATGCGGTTCGTGCTTCTGCACGACGTCTTGCACATGGCGCAGCCAGTTGTTGATGAGGCCCAGCTTGAGATTCAGCAGGGCGGCGCGGACGCCACCGCAGCCATAGTGGCCCACGACCATGATGTGCTTCACCTTCAGCACCTCCACGGCATACTGGAGCACACTCAGGCAGTTCAAATCCGTGTGAACCACCACGTTGGCGACATTCCGGTGCACGAAGAGTTCTCCGGGCATCAGATCCACGATCTCATTGGCGGGAACGCGACTGTCGGCACAGCCAATCCAGAGGTACTCAGGATCTTGTTGGGCGACGAGGCGGGAGAAAAATTCAGGGTCCTCCGCACGGCGGGCATCTGACCAAAGGCGATTTTGAGCGAGCAGTGGAGCAAGAACGGCAGGAGCAGACATCAACGGTTTGGATAGCAGCGGCTGGGCCAGAATGCAACGCGCCGTTCCACCTCAGGGGCGAAACGGCGCGCAAATGTATCTTCAGGGACTTGAGAGGGCGCCTACTTCAGGGAGCGGTAGGTGTGCTCCAGAGCCAGCAGTGTGTAGGCGGTCACCAGCACGGGATCATTCTCCATCCAGCGGCCAGTGTCATTCAGCCATGAGCCATCTGGCTTCTGGTGGTTCAACAGGTGACGACCCAGGTCCTGACGCCAGTCGATCTTCTTACCATCTTTGGTGGTGATTTCGTCCAGACCTGCCACGGACAGGGCCTTGGCCATGGTGTGGTAATAGTAGAACTTGCCTTCCTGGCCCATGCCGGGGTTCTCTTCGAGGGTGAAGTTGTCGCCAAGCCACTTGAGCACGGCCTGGATGCGAGCATCGTCAGGGGTCAGACCCGCGTAGATGAAGCTGAGCATGCCTGCGTAGCTGATGCTGCCGTAGGAGCGGAGGGCGACGCGTCCATCAGGGAGCTTGTCATTCTCCGCGGTCTTGCTCACGCCGGGCTCATAGATAAATCCGCCCGCGTTTTTCGGGTCATTGCTGGCCCAAGCCTGGTCGTTGGATTCAGGACGGTTCTGGCAGCGCTCGACGAACTTGATCGCCGCAGCCCAGTTGAGGTCGTTCTTTTTGTCTTCGGGGGTGCCTTTGTCTTCAAAGAGACGCTTGGAGTAGTAGAGGGACTCGAGGGCGAAGTGAGTGTTGGAAAGATCTGCGTGAGCCGGGCTGTTCGGACCGGGACGGCCATAACCGATGCCGCCGTCAAAAGCGTTGTCCGTTGCGCCTTTGGTGTCGAAGTCATTCTGCTGGCTGACCACGAACTTGCGGGCCTTCAGGATTGCTTGCTCAAACTCCGGCTTCGCATTCAGGGTGAGTGCCAGCAGGGAGAGGGAGGTGTTGTAGTTGGCGCGACCCTTCACATAGATACCGCCATCCGGCTGGACATTGCTGAGGAGGAATTTGTAACCCTTGTCCGCCTCTGCAGGGAGGGCCTCGCTGGGCTTCCGGGTCGGGTCGGCAGCAAAGGCGCTGAGCACCAGTGCACTGATGGCGGGCTCCTCCGGGTTGCTCCAGGCGCCGGTGTCCTTCTGCTGGGATTTCAGGAAATTCAGTCCCTTGGTGATGGCGAGGTCAATCTCCTGGCGAAGGGAGGCGTTGCGGTCAGGTTGCGTGGACTGGGCCTGCAGGCCTGCAATGCCCAGACCCAGCACGAGGCTGGCGGTGGTGAGGGAGGGTAGCGTACGTAGTTTCATGAGGAGAGAATGAATAGTGCGGGGAAGGGGAGACTGAAGGGGGTAAAGGACCTTATTTAGTCGAGGCTGGGGTGCCGCCAACGGGATTTTTCGGTGTGATGACAAGGGTCACTGGCGTGTCGATAGGGGGCACTTTAGATGTTTCAACCTTCCAACGGTCGTCATCGTTGTTCTCTTTGACCGGAAAATTGATCAGAGCGATCAAATCGAAGTAGATGGCGATGATGGAGCCATCGAACTGGGCGGCGAACCCGGAGCGGCTGATCATGGAGCCCGTGTAGGTCCAGTGCTCGCCTTCGCGGGACTTCTTGGCACCCTTTTCCTGGATCCATCGGGTCACCGGGGCGATCTGCTCCTTGCCGTCCTTGTCTTTCCAGCGCACGTTGAGCTCGACCTGGTTGGCCCCCGGCTTCTCCATGG
>JBGGMQ010000104.1:0-27232 GCA_041287975.1 Verrucomicrobium sp.
AAGCGGTCTACAAGGCCACGACTGCGCCCATTTCCATCGACCTTGAGTGGAAGGGGGAAGGCAATGCTCACAAGCCCAATGGGTTCTTCAACATTTTGGGCGAGCACCAACTCGCGCCTCCAGTCCCCGTCGCAAAATTGGAGTTCGCCGTCCGCGATCTCCTCTTGACTGCGGCAGGCTCCAATCCCCCTGGGACGGCCACCATTACTCGCGAATAGCCACCTCACTCGTTATGATTGTGAGGGCCATCTTGCCAGCAAGCAGCAGGTTCAATCCATTCTCCTTGCCTCATTTCACAGGCTTGGGGGCGGCTATGTGCGTCTTGTTCTTGCTGTTTTCCTCGTCAGGCACAGCTCAGGTATCGCCCGCGGCTGCCGTCTCCCCACCTTCGCCTCCGGTTGCGACCCAAGTCCGCGATGTGGTCACGGAAGAGGAACTTACAAAAGCAGCGCAAGCCAGTGACACCCTTTCCGGCATGATGGCCAAGGCAGTTGCCCAGGTGCCGGTGGCGGCGCGCCCGTCGCTGGAAAACTCCCTCTACAAAAAATCCATCATCCTGTATGACGGGGAAAAGCACACTGTGGTACCAGTGGGAGCGATTCTGCATTTGCCCCCATCCTATCGCAATAGAGTAGTGCCCAAGCCGGTGGGTGTGTTTACATTCTGGCCTTCCTTTCTGGAGCGCAACGCGTCCTGGCTGGGTGCTTGGGAGGTTCCGCTGCGCATGGCGCAAGGAGATCCAGAGGCGGCGAAAAAAGTTCTCGCTCAAACCTCTCTTCAGTCACGGGTGCTCGTGGCGGTCTATCGTGGCGGCCCCATCAGCATCCTGGAGCCAGTAATCGAGCCCGCTGTGGGGGCAAAGTCAGACTCATCTGCGGGCAAGCAGTCCAAACCATGATCTCACGGCACACACTTACCACCTTCGCCGCTCTCGCGCTCGCCACCCTGTGCAGTGGGCAGGAGGCTTGGGTGCGGGAGACGGACCTTTCCAGCGGATTGATCTATGACATTCCGCTGACCAGTACGGGGGGTATGTTTACTCCCCCGCTGCCCATTTCGGAGAAGGGCAATATTTTTGAATTGTTCGCCCGGGGCACGGCTTGGGACACCAATGTCTACCTGTTGGACACCAAGCTCATACGAGCCTACACCCCGTTGGCGAGTTTCGAGATCTCCACGGAGGATTCCTATGTCCGTGGGGACCCGACCAGTGCCAACTATGTGAAGCGCACGCGGGCGGACCGGCCCTACCGGCTGAGATTCAAGGTGAGTGGACTGGTTTCCGGCAGCTCCAAGCCAGCGGAAAACTCAGTCTATTTCGCATTCCATGGCCGCAACTGCGACCCGCAGACCTATTCCGCACTGGGCCAGGCGCAGTACCTTCTGCATGAGGGAAATCTGAACAACGTCAACTTCAGTCTCTACCCGTTGTACCACGAACTGAACTCCGCCACGCGCAAGGCGGGCTGCGGAGAGCAGACCTTCACCATGGTGCGCTATGCCGCCGACGGTGTTCCCGACACCGTGCTTGCCCAACCCACCCTGCAGGTCTGGCCGGTTCCATCCGCCACGGTGGAAAATGTGACTGCAGGCCAGGTGTTCATCGACAAGATGCCTTCGGTCGTTTTCAACTACCAGGATCTCTACCCCGACTCCAGGACTTACGCCCAGATTTATCCCGGCAATGCGGTCCTTGGAAAAAAAGGAACGGTGATTGGCGGCACGGAGCGGCGCATTGGAAAATTTTACAATCCAGACACCACTCTGGAGAGTGCCGACGTTCCTCAAACTCTGTCCATCACGGTGAACGCCCTCACCAACTACACCGCGACAGACGGCATTTACACAGTGGAGGTGCTCACTGAGACACCGTTCTTTAATCGCGCCCCGGAGCGGCTCAAGGTCATCACCTTCGAGGTGGACCGCATCATCTCCTCCAGGGGCAAGTTGAGCACGGCGGAACCCGGAACCCCCAGCCCATGACTCCTCTGGTGCCACCCATGGCCTTTGCTTCAGGATCCATCCGAAAGGGTTTGCGGGAGGGGAGCCTGCTTCTGGAGGTGTCCGTGGCGATGGGCGCGACCGCCATTCTGGCCCTCCTGCTGATGAAGGCGTCCCTGCTGGCTATTTCCGGGAACCAATGGGCCGCTGTGCAGACCGTCACGGATGCCGCCCTGACCAAGGAGCAGGCGCTGGCCAGACGTGTGCCCTTTGCAGACCTGACTTCCAGTCTTTCCGCCTGGCCCGATGCCACCAATGGCATTCCCGGCCAAGGGCTGACGGTCGTTTTTGGCCGGCTTACAGGAGGGGCTCCCCTTTCGGGTACCGTCACCCGTTTCCGGGTCAATGCCACAGCTGTGGATGACACGGAAGCTGGGCTTGCCCTCTGGCGTTTGCATTCCGTCATCCGGTACCGCGTCGGCCAGACTGAGTATGTGAAGTCGTGCTCCACCTTGCGCACCCAATGAATGCTCCCAGCGCCAGTCTTGTCCCTCACCGCCGCCAGTCCCGTGCTGCCGGTGGCTTCACGTTGGTGGAGACTTCCGTCGCGCTTACGGTCATGGTGGCCCTCGGGGTCGCCATGCTCCTCATGCTTCAGCAGCACATCGCTTTCATGAACCTGACGCGGCAGCAGGGTTTTCTCACTTCGGACGCACCTCATGTTGGTCATCTTGTGGGAAGACTCTTTGGCAAGGCCGATCACTTCTTTGTGTATAACAGCCGCGCTGCTGCGCTCGCCGGGGCTGCGCCCATCCTTGTCAATGGTAGCGCCGCCCGCCTGTTCTTTGAGGCTGCCAATGGCGAGACACGCGAGCAATGGATCACGGCTGAGCCTGCTGCCGGGGGCACCGCTCTCGTTTGCAGGTCTGCGCGGCTCGATGGTACGGAGTTCTCCTGGACGGTCTGCTCCGGGCTGGCGGGAGCCTCATTCCACAGTCTTGAAGGCGTGCTTGGCGTCACCCTCAATGGAGCCAATGGCGAGGTAATAAGTTACTATGGAGGCAGCCAGTGAGAAGAGTGCAAAACAGGGGTTCCCGCGGCTTTGCCGCCTTGCCCATGGTCGCCACCTTCGCCCTCCTGATGCTGCTGGGCGTGGCCATGGTCTTCCGTGGCAGTCTGCTGCGGCGTGATCAGGCTGCCAAGGCTCAACTGCGCGCGGACTACCGGGAGCGTGAGGACGCTGTTCTTCGTTCTCTCGTCGCTATCTTTCCAAAGAAGGCCATTGCCTGTATGAAGGCAGGTTACGTTCCCTCGGACGCCCATGACTGGAACTCCATCTTCAATGAGGCCCTTGCCACCGCTACGGTAGACAAGGCGATCCCAGACTCCGTAGTCACCGCCATGGGGCTCTCCCGAGTGCGAAGGGGTGACGTTGGCGACGTCTCGACCACGGAAGCCGCAGGCTGGATCACCTCCCTCACTGGCACCCCCGGGGCAGTCACCCCCGGCACCACCGCCTATGCCTCTGTATTTCTAGCACCGGCGTTTGCGGGTAAAGTGCCACCCTTGCTTCAACTGCCTTCGTCTTTAAGCGCCGCCGATGCCGCGCGTCCCATTGTGAGCATTGAAAAGACCTACGCATTCCAGGATCCTGGCGTGCTGGCAAGCATCTCCACCTATCCGCGTTACAACCTTGTTCCCTATCCCAATATTCGTTTTGGTTATGCCACGCCTGGCACCCCGTTTGTGGCCAAACGCAACTGGTGGGCCTTCACTGTTCACTACGGAGTCAAAGTAGGCCAGTCCCGGCATTACGTTCTTTCCCTCTACGAGGTTCCCTCCCAGCTCCCGATCGAGTCCGGGACCTTCGCAGACATTGGACGCCATGCCGACGGCACGGCCTGGGGTGCCGGTATCACCATTGATGGTGGTGTCTATGCGGACAGCTTGCATGTGGATGGTGGTGCTCACGGAGCCAGTCGCCTCGCTGGCCGCCGGGCTATCAATCTGGAGAACGGCGTGGACTTGGCCGGGCTGAGAGTGACGGGAGATTTCGACAAGCCTGGGGAGCGCGAGCGCATGCAGGCAGAGTTGGGCACCCACGCCTTACCCGTGGCACTTTCCGCGAACTCAGGCCGCGTGGTCTTCTTTCCCATTCCCACCGGCGCCTCCTTTTTGAACCGTCCTTCCGGCACCTCCACCGCTTGGGAAAGTTACGTCGGAGGGGGCCGCAATTGCAGGGTCAGCGTGGAGGCCCTTGCCATGGTCAGCTATGAAGATCAGACGCCTGTTGCTCTGAGAGTGCGGTTTCAGAATCCCGCAAGCACCGTCAGCGAGGTGACGCTCCGCCGGGGGCAGAACTGGCCGACCATACTGGAAGACGGTGGTGACGTTGTTCCTTTCCAAACGGAACTCACCAATACGGGACGCTCCTGTGTGACTTTCTATCCCGCTTTGGTCGATTCCTGGCTGCAATCGCAAGGCGGGGCCCCGGTTGCGGTCAACGCCAGTTTCCACTTCTCCACCAATGCCGCGGTGGATCCTGTTACGGTCCATCCTTTTTCCTCACCGCCTGCCGATCAGGACATGTGCGTTATTGTGAGGAAGGGCAAGGACCTCACGGCCTTCAGTGCAGGACTCTCACTGGTGACACCCCTGCGGGTTTACATTGGAGATGACCTCAATGCACAGCCTGCCGCGGCCCCTCCTGCAGGCTCGGGCCTTCCGGCTTCAGCTGTCTTTTACCCGCCCATGTCCATCTTTGCCGCCGAGATGCGGGTGGGCACCACACCTTTCAACCGGCCCTTTGAGCATCACGGGCAGATGGGGAGCCTGCTGTCCGGCCCTGGGATGACCTGGCGTCCACTAGACATGAAATCCGGCACGGATGAAGCGGTTCACAGTGACAGTATTGAAGCGGAACTTGCACCCCTGCGCAGTCCGGCGGAACTTCCCCCCATCCATCAGATGAACTGGCTTGTTGTCATCGAGGAGATTCCCCCCACCTAGTGTCTGCCCCCTCCGCTTCTGACATGACCGGCGCCCCCTCCTCCCCTGTAGACAACCTTCTGGGACGCCTCGCCGCCGCGTACCCGGGGCGGGAAATCTCGGATGTTCAAGTGCGCTCAGGCGGCCTCATTTATGTGCACACCAACCGGGGCATTGAAATTGCCGAGTCCTTCGGCATGCAGAGCGACAACTCCGTGCACCGGTTCGCGGAAGCACTCTATCTCAACCAGACGCTGGAAATCTGGACGGATGTCAGCGCTGCGGGATCAGTGGACAAGATGTGGGAGATCATCAAGACGCGCCGGGTCATCGACTTCAGCTGTGACGCTGGCGCACTCGGTGCTCCCGTCCGCATGCGTGTGCAGATTCATCTCAGTGAGGGGGGCTTGGGTCTCACCTGTCGCTGGTTGCGCGGGACCATCGCCCAGCTGGAAACACTCGGCATAGATGCCATGATCTACGACAGTTTGCGGGAGCTGGTCCAGCGCCGCTTTGGCCTCGGGCTCATCACCGGCCCCACCGGTTCAGGGAAATCCACCACCCTGGCTGCCCTGCTGGACTGGGTCCGCCGGCATTTCCCCAAACACATCGTCACCGTTGAGGATCCCATCGAATACCGCTATCCCGCCACGATGACAGACCCCAACCAGCCGGGGGTGCAGATTCCGTCCCCTTCGCTGGTCACCCAGCAAGAGGTGGGCAAGCATACGAATTCCTACCAGTCGGGATTGAAGGAAGTCCTGCGCAAGACACCCAACATCATTCTCATTGGAGAGATTCGTGATCGGGAGACCATGGAGACCTGCATCGAGGCGGCGCAAACAGGTCACTTTGTTCTCTCCACTCTCCACACCCGGGGTGCGGTCAAAACCATTGATCGTATTCTGGAGTTCTTCCCCAAAGAACAACAGCCAGGCATACTCCATCGGCTGGGGGAAACACTGACGTTTGTCCTTTCTCAAGGGTTGCTGACGGGTTTCAACGGGCGCGTGCTGGTCACAGAGTACCTGCAAAATACCAGCGAGGCGGTAGGTGCCGGCATTCGAGCCTACGATGGCAACGCCACCTCCCTGGCAGATGCGCTCCGTTATAAAGGCAATCTCCGGTGGGACCAGAGTCTTCTTCAGCTCTACCGGGCGGGTTCCATCTCGGAGAACATCTTCAGCGCGAACTTGCTTGGCTGATGATGCCTGTTTTCGTGAGATGGCCGTGAATGCGGCCGGCCAGACGCTCCAGATACTGGACGTGTTCTTGCAGTTCCTCCCGGCGTATTTGGGGGATGCCTGCCCACCAGCCTTCCGTTTCCGCTTCGCTTCGTACACGTTGAAACTTCGTCAGGCAGGCTTCCAGGTGCCGCCATGCCTCCGCGGCTCCCGCTGCATCGGTCTGGTCTGGCTGGAGCCGGTCATTCAGCAGATTGATGGCGGCCCCTGCTCCGGTCAGTGCGTCGGCGAGCCCCCCTTCACTGGACAAAGCTCGCGCTAGCGACTTTTCAGCGAGGCCCTGGGTTGCTATTTGAGCTGCTTCAGGAGATTTGGCTTTTGTTTGAAGTTGGTGGTGAAGGATCTCATAAAGGACTTCGTCTCCTGGGTCCAGATGGTTTGCCAGAGTCAATCTCCAGTCGGCTGCAGACTCCACGTAGCGGCTGTGGGCGACAGACATCACCAGAGGTCCTTCACGGCGGGTGCGCGCCGCCTCCAGATTCACGATGATCTGCGTGCCGCGATCCAGCAGGGAACCCGCAGGGGCCTCAGGTGGCTCCGGCAGTGGAGATGGAGGTGGAGGAGTTTCCTTTTGGTTGCGACGGGCGAATCTTCCCGGAGCGGGCGGTGGCGGGGGGGAGGTGTTGGTGGCCGCATTACGGGTGGGTGCTGGCCGTCGCGCACTTTCACCGGCATGCCAGTAGGAGTAGAGGGAGTCCCGCATCAACCGTGCGGCCAGGCTGCCGTAGGCACTGCCGGGAATGCCAAAGGCGGGTGGAGGTGTTGACGGCTCATCCATGCCGGGTCCGGCCATGCGGCCGATGCTCCCGCACATCACCGCTGCTGCCATCAGGATCGGGTACGAAATGCGCATAGTCCAAAGAGGAAGAAGGCCAGGCCCTCGAAGCCGAGGCAGGTGGCGGTTTGCAGGAATGAGCTGATGGGCAGAGGACCCATCTTGAAGACCAGACGAGGCGTCAGATCCGCCAGGTGATAGTGGGGAATCAGCAGCCAGAGAGACTTGAGAAACGGCGAGCCTCCCTGGGTGAACATGGGTTCTAGCCAACCACTACCGAAAAGCCCCAGAACGAGCAGCCCCACCGGCACGAGAAAGGCGATCACCTCGGATGTGCGGGTGCCCAGGGCCACCGCCAGCATGAGGAGTGGCATGGCGACGATGCCGTAGAGCATGGCATACTGGACCACCAGGCCGAACCATCGTCCCGCTTCCGCAGGATTGGAAGGACTGCAAAAAAGCACGCAAATTCCCGCCGCAATGACGGCCAGCCCCGCAGCCCATGCCAGCACAGAGGCATTGATCTGGAGAAAGAGATCCCATGGCCGGCTGCCGCCCGCCCGCATGTGTTCAAGGATGCCCTCCTTGCGCAACCGGCTGCCCAGGGCCGCCCCTTGAAATGGCAGCCAGGTGAAGAGGGCCAGCCAGGCATAGAGCCATGCCGCTTGCGCTCTCGCAGGCTGGAGGATCACCGGCTTTTCCTCCCATGGCGTAATGAGGGGTGCCAGCCACGCAAAGAGGAGAGCTCCGCCCAGAAGCAGCCAGCAACTCCCGCGGACTGCGAAGCTGGCAGTGCAGACATGAAACAAAGGCCAGGTGCGTTCAGATCTCATTTTTGAAGGGCTTGATAGGTTTCGAGCCAGGTCGCCCCCGTACGGCTGGCGGCGTGCTGCAACTGGCCGGCGCGAATGGTGAAGAGTGAGTCGGCCCGGCTCACGCTTTCCAACTCATGCAGAATCACGAGCCGGAGGGCCGCCGTGCTGGCATCCGCCCACAGTTCAGTCACCACCTCACGCGTCTCCGCATCCAGGCCGGACAGCGGCTCATCCATCAACAGCACGCTGTGCCCCGTTTCTTGC
Organism: Verrucomicrobium sp.; assembly: GCA_041287975.1. GTDB lineage: Bacteria > Verrucomicrobiota > Verrucomicrobiia > Verrucomicrobiales > Verrucomicrobiaceae > Verrucomicrobium. Next base: position 8,028 of record JBGGMQ010000104.1, read on the forward strand.
AGCCGTGTTTCCGCCATGATCAAAAGGACTTTCTGGCGGTTGCCCCGGGAGAGTTTCCCTATGGAGCACGCAAGGTTGAGTTTCAGGACGGAGGCCAGCCTTTCTGCCTCGTCAAGTGCACGCCCTCGAAAGAGGGAGCGGAACAGCGCCTTGGGTTTGAGCTCTTCGTCCATGCGAAGCTCGTCCGAAAGGTACAGGACTCTTCCCTCCACCTTAAGCTGCCCTCCCAGTGTGGGGCTCAATCCTGCCAGGGTGCGGATCAGGGTCGTTTTACCCACCCCATTGGGGGCAACGAACAGGTGCAGCCCGGCCGCGACCGCCACGGGTGCATCGTTTTGCACAAGGGTTCGTGTCTGGCGGTTCCACAGGGGGCCGGTCCGGTAACCAAAGCGGGTCCCGGCGTCAATGCTCAAACGAGGGGAGGGGAGGGGGTGCATGATGCTGTTCTGAACTGGAGAGTTACTGTCCTGCGTCCCAAAGGCCGTCTGATTGTGTCTTGGAAGGATCGTAGCGGGAAGTGCCTGCCGTAAGGTAGGGAGGCATGACCTTGTGATTCACCGTCAGGCTCTCGTCTTCCAGGCCTACTGCCGTTGGCATGGTGCTCCAGCCTTCCGGCAGATAGGGGACCAGGTCGGAAGAGGAAACATTCTGGATGTCCGTCGTAGGGTGGTCCGCCAGATAGCTGCGCTGGGCGGCATAGACCGCTTGCAGCGAGAGGGCCGCGGTTTTGGCCTTGTTCCACTCCTGGATCGACTGGATCGTGACGCCTGCCAGCATGCTCAGGCTGAGCATGAGAGCGATCACAAGGCTGATCTCCAGCAAGGTGAAACCCGCTGCTCGCCCACCGGGACTTGAAGGGAGGGAAGGCTTCATCAAGGGCGGGAGATGGAGGGCTGAGGCTGGGCGACAGTGGCACGAGGTATGATGCGTACTTTTCCCTCGGGCAGGGGCGGCGGAGTCTCTGGTTGGGGGGAGGAGGGGATGCTGGCGTTTGACGCTTCGCTATTGGAGGAAGGCAGCGGTGGTATCGGCACCGTACCGCGGCGGTGGATCTGGACGATGCGGGCCTTCTCTCCCGCCACAAAAACGCTGCGTTGCCCGGCGGGCGGTTCCACAGGTGGGGGAGCTGTCGTCGAGGAGAAAGGAACGACAGGCACTTCCTGCTGTGGGTCATGATCCATGCCGGGGATGGCTCTTGGAGCCAGCCGGACCTTCTCCGCCAGGACGTTCAAGCCGGGAGGCTGGCCGCTGAGTGCCACAGGCCACGAAGCGGCCAGCAGGGCTGCTGCCGGGAGGGTGCATTGAATGATCTGCCGGATGTTCATGGGGGTTACATGTTTCCTGAAGCCATCATGCGGGGGCCCATGAGAAAGATGGGGAGCATGGCACCCGCAAAGACCAGGCCGATCAGACACATGGCCATCGCCAGTGTGATGAAGTTGATGATCTGGGTGAAGTCGCTCATCGTCTGTGCGGTGTCCTCCTCATAGATGTCACGGAGCATCTCCAGCTGCTCAGGGAGCGAGGCGGACTTCTCACCAATTCCAATCATGTGAATCACCTGCGGGTCCAGGACCGCGTTTTTCTTGAGTGCCTCCGCAAAGGGAAGGCCTGAAGTTTCATATATCTGGGCAGAGTGCACCAGAGGGGCGTAAATGGGAGTTTCCTGAACTACCTTGGCAGCGAGCATGGCCGCCCGCGCGAGGTTGATGCCGTTGGCATACAGCATCTGAAGTGTGCCCACATACGCCGTCTGGCGGAGTCCCATCACGAGCTTCATGAGCAGCTTCCAACGGCTCATAAAGAAGTTCAAAAGCCGCTGTCTGAACTCTTTGGAGCGGAAAAGTGCGGTGATGAACGCCGTCAGGGCGATGATGAAGAATGGCCAGGTCATCTGCACCAGATGGCTGAAAGAGAAGATCACCTTTGAAAGGGGATCCGGTTCCTGGCGGATGCTTTTGAGCGTGCCCTCCACCTGGCTGACCACGCTCACCTGCGACCAGATGAAGAGTGCAATCTGGAAGAGAATCACCAGGCAGGGCACCATGAGGGCGTTGCGCAGCTTGCTGGCGAACATCATCTCCACTTTCAGCTTGCGGGCCATGGAGCTGAATGCCTCGTGCAGCTGTCCGGCATCCGCCCCCGCCTCGATCATGGTAATGATGGTGGCGTCAAACTTGCGCTCTTTGGCAAAGGCAATGTGCACGGCCATGCCGGCCTCCAGCCGGTTGCGGATGCTGATCAAACAGCCCTGCAGTGCCGGATCAGGCAGCCCTTGGGCATAGTAGAGCAGCGCATCGGCGGTGCTGATGTTGGCCCGCAGCATCGAGGCCAGACCTCGGAAAAGTTTGATCGCATCCTTCTTCGCGATGGGCCGGTTCGACTGGCTTCGCTGATGAGTGCTTGGCAGTGGCTTCACCAATGCCACACGAAAGCCGTCGCGTGCCGCCAGCAGCGCAGCCTGGTCGCGGTTCAATGCTTCAACATCCACCACTTTGGCGATGTCGGGGCGCTTGACGTTGCGGAGAGTGACCTGAAATCCATTCATGGCTGGCTAGGAATCATAGGTGAGGTCCAGCACCTTTCGCAGGGCGTCCATGTCTGTCCGGCCTGCTTCCAGGAGCTTCAGTCCATTGTCACGGAGTGATGGCAGGTTGCTCTCCTTGCGGATGGCCTGCTCCAGTTCAAAGGGCGTGATTTGCCCCTTGGCCAGGGCATCACCGATGCGAGGGCTGATCGGCAGGATTTCCAGGATGGCGGTGCGGCCAGCATAGCCACGCCCCTTGCATTCAGGGCAGCCATCTTTGCGATGCGTGTACACGGTCCTCTGCAGCCAGGAAGGGTCCAGCTGGAAGAGTCGCACCTCACGCTCCCCCAGACCGGGTTGCTTCTCCCGGCAGGCGGGGCACAACAACTTGACCAGCCTTTGCGCGCAGGCCGCTTTGAGTGTCTGGGCAATCTTCCAGCGCTCCATGCCCAGCTGTTCAAACCGTTCGATGATTTGGGATGCTCGCGGAGTGTGGATCGTCGTCAGTACCTTGTGGCCCGTGATGGCGGCCTCAATCGCCAGCTCTGCGGACTCCCTGTCCCGGACTTCGCCCATGAGAATGATGTCCGGATCAGAGCGCATGAAGCTGCTGATCATGGGCTTGAACTCAGAAGAGTCCCGCAGGTCGCAGTGCGTCACGCCCGGAATCTCATCTTCCACTGGATTCTCCAGCGTCAGGATGTTGTCCTCCGGACGGTTGAGCTCCCGCAGCATCGCATTCAGCGTGGTGGATTTTCCTGAACCCGTCGGGCCTGACATCACAATGATGCCGGTGGGCACAGCCATCGCTTTTTCCAGCTCAAAAAGCGTCTCTTCATCGAAGGCCAGGGTCCCCATGCCCAGACGTGCCTCCAGGTGCGTCTTGTCCAGGAGACGCATCGTCACATGATAGCCGCGGTAAGTCCGGTGCCTTTCATAGCGCACGCCCACCGCCCGTCCGTAGTAGGTGGCGGTGAACCGGCCTGATATGCCCGGCTTCTTGTTGCGCTCCTCCGGGGGCAGTCGCATCAGGTTCAGGAGGAACGCGTCGATGCGGTCCCGCAACTTTACTGGCATCTCCACTTTTGAGCCCAGATCTCCATCAATGCGGTAGCTGTAGGCAATCGAAGTCTTCTCCGTTTTGATGTGAATGTCGGAGGCATGCAGCTTGATGGCGTCAGATACCATGCTGGCGACCAGTTGGGCAATGGGCTCGTCGTACTGGCGTGTGACATCAAAGTCCGCGATCTCAAGGCTGAACTCGTCCACTTCCAGTGCCTCAAGATCAGCCCGGCTCGGACCAGAACTTGCGGCGCTGCCTTCAATGACGGTGGACACCTCGGAGGCGAGGGTGACCACCTTGAGTATTTCCTCGTCCGGAAAACGGGCGGCACAGTAGTCGTCGGCCCGGTAGTCCCAGGGGTTCGCCACCGCCAGGAGGATCTGCTGGTTGCTCCTCCGGAGCGGAACGAACATGCCTCGTGAAAGCGCCGCCGGGTCACAATATCCCACAAGTTCCGCGTCCGCCAGATCCCGTACTTGAGGGAACGCTGGCAGCCCGGAAGCCTTGCCCACGGCTCCCAGAATTCTGGTCTTGGAGCTTTTGCGTACCAGCGTCTCGTCAGGCACGAATTCGTCCTGGGCACTGCTCTCCCGCAACTGCTCCAGTACGAGCGACCGGATCGTATCGTTGAAATCTACACCCAGGTTCAGGTTCATAGGGGAAAGTGGCGTTGGACGAGGCTTTCCCAGATGGGGTAGTCCACGATAAAAGGAAAGATGAAGGGAGCCTCAGCCTGGCCCGCAGAGGTCATTTCGTGCCGTATCCAGTCCGAGGCGACGACGGCAGAAAGCGGGTTTAAGGAGGCAACGTGAACGATGCTGCTCTCCCCTGCGAGCACGGCCGGGCAGCCCAGCATCTCACAGGCCACCCGCAGGGCGGGGCAGTGGTCATAGAGTGACTTCGGCCTGCCGGGCAGGGCTCCCACGCTCCAGTAGTGAACCTGATCGTGCAGACGATGCCGAAGCACCTTCTGCATGCGGGACACCTCTCCCTCTGCGGTCAACTCGTGCTTTTTCGCCTGGATGCCCGCTGTGAATGCCAGAAAGTCCCGGGTGAGTGGGGATTCGCCGGCATGGGCGGGCGACAGATGCGAACGATAGCGGCCCAAAATCTCGACGGCCTCAACGTCAGTCATGTAGCCAGCCTGCTGTAGGTGACTGGCCGTGCAGGATGCGATCTTTTCCAAAGCTCCCATCCCCGCCACGAGCCTGCCTGCAGGCTCTTGAGGGAGGAAGGCCAGACCGCTGATGTTGTTCCTCATCCGGGCGGGGTTCATGGCTGCTTGGAATGGGGGGGTGGCGGAGCCTGCTCGTCGCGGGAGAACATCCGGCGCAGCCATGGCCGAGGAGGTGGTTCCGTCGCCATGCGGGCGTCATCGCCCCTGCCCGGGGCCACGGATGGGGCGGGTGATTTTTCGGATCCCGCAGGCGTCATCCAGGCAGGTTCCAGACGTGTGCTGGCCTGCTCAAGGTAGCCCCGCTCCATGCCTGACCAGCTCCGCATCTCTTCGTTGACGGCATGAATGCCCTGAATGCTCCCCGCATCATAGGCGCTGGGGGTGATGATGAAGATCAGGCTGACCTTTTCGATGGCTTTATCCTTGTATTTGAAAAGGCGGTTGATGACAGGAATATTTCCAAGAACTGGCACCTTGCTCTTGTTGTTGGAGCTGCTGTAGTCGTAGAAACCTCCCAGTATGAGAGACTGGCCGGAGGGGATGCGGCTGATCGCGTCTGCGGTGGATTCACTGACGCGCGGATAGACGTTCCCGGTTTTGCCCTGGACGAACTCCACAATCTTGGCGACCCGGGGACGCAGTTTCATGCGCACCGTCCCGTCTGGCAGCAGCGTGGGGGTGACGGTCAGCGTGACACCGATTTCACGGCTCTTGTCAGGCTCGTTCATGGAGTCAGGGTCGTCCTTGTCCACCTTGTAGCGCACCTCGTCCGTGATGGTTTGTCCCGCATCCGTCTGCGAGATGTTGGAGGTCACGATGGGGAACCGGTCCACGATGGAGATGATGCCCTGCTCATTGTCCTCAGTGATGATGGTGGGACACGACTCCTGGCTGACGATTCCTTTCTCTTCCAGGGCATGCACGATGGCCTGCACCTGCATGGCGTCAAACACCAGGCCGGGTCCGTCCTGGTACACACTTTCCAGCGCGGAGCTGCTGGATGTCGTTCTGAAGCCCTCGGAAGTGGCCGTGTTGTCAAACGTTCCCGTGGGAAGTGTGTTGCTGCCGCCCACCGTATTGGCAATGTTGGTGAAGGAGTCCGTTACTTCTCTCACCGTTGAGCTCGCCTTGGTGAGCACACTCGTGTCCGGCAGGTTGAACATGGCGTTCAAACTTTGGGCGGCCGAGATGGGGATGCCTGCACCCAGCGCGCTTTTCCAGTCCACGCCCACTTTTTTGCCACTCGTGTTGGTCACACGCAGCACCCGCACATTCACAGCAATCTGTTGTTTCGGTCGGTCGATCTTTTCCAGCAGCTCCCGCACCCTTTTGAGCTTCACGCTGTTGTCGGTGATGAGCAGGGTGTTTGTTTTTTCCTCAAACTCTATCTGACCCACGGAGCGGGTCAGCATTGGACGCATGATGGTCTTCAACTTTTCAAAATCAGCCTCGGTGCTGGCACCGCCGCCTTCAACATCGGCACTGACAGCAGACTTGCCCCGCGTCAGTGTGGAGCCCCGCAGGTATTTGAGCTGGTAGCTCATGATCTCCACCGGCAGACGGGCCAGCTGGGCCTCGTTCATCATGTACGCGGTGGACCCCTGCTGGTACAGGCTCAAACCGTAGGCGACCGCTATCTCCTCCATCTGGCGGATGGGTTCGTCCAGTTCCAGGTGGCCCGTGAGTATGAACAGGGGGCCGTTCAACTCATTGTTGTAAAAATACTGGAGGCCTGCTTTCCGGGCGAGGTACTGGAAAACCTCATTGAGCGGGGCGTTGTCCACCCAGTATCCGCTTGCACTCACGGACGGAAGCGCAGCTGTAGCAGGTGCCGGGGGCGAGGAAACTTGAGGCAAAGGCGCCGGGGCCGGCAGAGCGGACGGCTCTACCATGACAGCCAGCGGCGGCGGCACGGTGATCGCGGCTGCGTCTGGCGGGGTTTCGAGGACGTCCTTGGGGATGTCCACTGCCGGAGGGACCGTGACTGGCTCGGGCACCTTCCCGGCGACAGGCGGCACGGGAGTTGGTGCAGCGGGGGGCGCCGCCTGCTCCGCCACGGCAGTTGCGGCAAGACCCCTCAGTGACTTTAAATGCAATGGGTCACCCATCAGCAGGACGGGACCTGCCACAGAAGCGAGAGTGATAATAGCCTTCCAGAGGGTCATGGGCTGTTGGGGCTCCGGGGTTCCATGGGAGCCAGATGGGTGTCGAGTCGTGACGGCGAGATTTGCATGGGCTCCAGTTTCAGCCCTCGAACGACGCTGTGGGGCATGATGCCGGTTTCCTCACGGTCCAGATCGCGAAATACGACCTCGGTAGCGCCGACTTCGACGACCAGCGCGCGGAAGATCTCGTTGCGGAAGGAAAGTTCGATGACATCACCTTCAAACACACTCCGGGCACCCAGGACGAACTCTTTCTTCTCCAGGTTGACGGCATTCAGTTTCAGAGTTTGCAGGGCCTGGTTGAGGGTCAGCTTCGGAGTGGGTCTGGCCGGGTCCTCTTCCACGATCACAGGCAGTGACTCCTCCCTTGGAAAGGTGGCCACACCGAATGGATCTACATTTCGCACCCGGGAGCTGAGTTTTTGGGCCCGGCTTTCAACTTCCGCCGCCTTGGGCAGGGTTGTCACCTTCGGCAGCCAGGGTGCGGTATCCTGGCCCACAAAAAGCGGCACGGCTGCGGTCGCCGGTTTCTTCTGGGCGGGTGGAGGGGCCGGTGCTGCAAGCATGGACATCCCTCCGGGCGTGAGCACCGCAAGGATCAAAAAAGCGGAGAGGTTCTTCATGGTCTGGCCTCCCCGGCTTTCCAGCAGGCATGGGTCATTTCCATGACAAGAAAGTCCGGCCGCTTCATGAGCAGGTCTGACTTCCTCGTGATTTTAAGCTCCTCCAGCATTGCCTGTGGCATCAAACTCTCCACCTGCAGGAGGGATTCTTGCATCGGGCCGATGCCACCCTGGTAGCTGGCTTTCACCCGCATCAGATCACACTTCACACTTTTGCCCACCCTGCCCCGGTCCTGGGGGAAAACCAGACTGCTGCGCTCCAGCTCCAGGCTCTTGTATTTCGGAAGGGAGGTGTCGAGGATTTTGGTGAACAACTGCCCGGGATCAGCTCCCAGGAGCTTCTTGTGGTCATCAAATGACTTCCTTCGCGGAGCTATTCTCGACTCCATGACTTTCATGGCGGCAACGCGTTGGGTCTCGTCCTCATAGCGCATGACTTTTTCTGCGCGCACCGTCGCGAGCTTTGTCATCGCGGCGGCCACACCAAGCAGAAGAATGCCATTGAACAGCACCGGGGTTATCAGTCCGAACCGGATGATGGGTTTTGTATAGGCACTCATGGCGTCAGAAAGGCTTTGCGACCGGGAGGGCGAGGGGGTCCTTTTCTGAAAGGGTCTGGTAGATGGAGGCCTCGAAGGTATAAGGAAATGACAGCGAAGGCTCGCGGGCCACATCTGCGGCGCTGGCACTGGCGGTGAACCGTGGGTTCCGGTTCTGGGTCAGGGTGATCCGGTACTGCCGCTCTCCACTGGGTGCGAAACTGGTGTCCTGGGTGGCCTCCGCAACGGAGTTGAAAAATGCGTTCAATCCCCGCTGGCTGTTGAGGTTGTTCAGCAGGTCCAGACCTTTGGACTTGGCCAGCCCCTTGAAAGTCCATTCCTTCTCCAGACCTACCGCGTCCTTTGGTGCGGCGGGTTGACGGGGCCCGGCGGGGGCGGCCGGATTCAGGATGTAACTGTAGGACTCAAGACGCACCCCGGATTCTTCTGGAAAGAGCTGGAGCAGCAGCTCGACATTGGCCCAGCCTTGGGAGCGTGGCTGCAGCAGCCGCTGCGTGACGTCGATCTGGCGTTCCTCTGTGATCAGCTTTTGGTGGTTCGCCTCTGTCAGCTTCACTTGTTCCGGCGTCAGGTGCCAGGAGGGGTGATTCATCGCTGCGAACAGCGCGAAGGTGGTGTACCCTCCAACTCCAATCAGCAGGAAGGCGAGGAAATAAACGAGCCAGGTGGAAAACTTGAGCAGGCGCAGATCGGCCAGTGAGGGGTACAGCGCGTCCAGCTTTGCGGTGTTGAAGAAATTCTGTGACGCCCATCCGTCCCAGAGCGACTTGAAGGTTTCAGATTTGGACAGGTTTGTGTGTCCTCCAGCGACTGCCTGCACCATCTTGGGGTCATAAAGCAGAAATTCCGGCCGGTGACCGGGAATGGCCTCCGTGGCAGCCAGTGCTTTCAGGTCAACCTTTTCGCAGTTGAGCGGCTGACGGGATTGTGAGTAGGATTCCAGCTCCTTTGCGACATCTTCAAGGGCTGCCGGGTTGGCGGAAACAATGACAACCCTGGGCGGCATGGGGCCTTTTTCGCCGGCGATGACCAGCTCCGCACCCACGGCGATGTTCCAGAGAATGTCGCCAAAACTCACTGGGACCGTGTTGTTCCCCCGGTGACCCAGACTTCGTGCCGAGCGCAATTCGCCTTTTGGGGTGAGCGCAAAGACCGCTGTGTACTTCAAGTAGGGCAGTATCACAATGCAGCCTCCCGTCAGTTCAGGCAGCAGCACCGTCATGGCAGCGAGAGCCTCGGCAGGCGCACAAGTGACGGAGACGCGCACTGGCACTCGCCATTGTTCACCACTTTCAACCAGTCGGTTCAGAAAGGCTTCACGGTGCCGGGGCAGGGCCATGGCCACAGCCTTCTGTTGACCCGCCGGTGCTCCCCAAAAAGGTAGCAACCGCCAGGAGGTAGTCTCTACGGAGATTTCACGATCCGCGAGGGTTTCCTTGGGCGAATCGACCAGATTGTAGCGGATGAGTCCATACTCCTCGTTTGCATCGGCTACGGAGTCTCCACTTGGAGCCACCTCCGTCAGGGCAAACTCGTCCGCAGAATGGAGGATCACTCCGAGTGCTTTTGGCCGCACTCCAAAGTATTTTGCAGAAAGCAAGTCTCCGAGCACTTCGGACATTCCCTCTGCAGTGGTCAGGTTCGCCAGCGGCAGGGGAGGCCCCTGCCGCCAGCGTCCCTCAGGGCGGGAGAAGGTCGCTGAACACACCTCCCGTCCTCCGTCAAACCATAGATGCCATTGAAAAGCGATCTCACTAGAATTTTTGTACCAGTTGGCGTCGGATGCCCGACTCGTCTTGGATGCCACCGTGCTCGCCTGTCGATAGGCATCGGCAGGTTTGAGGTCATAGGGATCTGAGATGGTGAGGGCAGCCACAACGGTAGTAGTCGAATGCTAGGAGGTCCTTGAGCCAGTGATCACCAGTCGGCGATTCCGGTCAGAGCATGCGATGGCGGGCCGGTGACAGCGCAAGTGGCGAAAGCGACGCCAATGGCGGGCACAGTGCCGGTAACCGTGGGTGTGGAGCCGTCCGAAGGGCAGACGGGGAGTGTGGTCATGTAGCTGCCGGCTGCTGCTACGGGGATCGGATCTCCCACGGCAAGATTTTGGTAGTTTGCGTAAGAGCGGACCGACTTCTGGATCGTGGCCAGCTGCATCTTGCACTTCGCCTGATCGGCTCCGGCGCGGTAAGACCCGAGCCCCAGGAAGACAATGGCGATGAGGCCCAGAAGAAGGGCGATGACGAGACTGACTTCGATGAGGGTGAAACCTGCAGCGGAGCGCTTGAATTGACGAGTTTTAGAGAGGTGATGGATTTTCATGGCTTTGATTATTTGCAAGACGCACCATAATATTTGGTAATTATAGTGGGCGCAATTTCTCTTGCATTCATGGCTGTGGGTGAGCTGCCATTTGCCCGGCGTTGCCATCCTCCAACCCTTGATTAATATAGGATTGGAAATAATTGCCAGGACGGGCATATACCGAAATTATTTTTCAACTAATGGACAAAAAATGTCCACTTACGTCTATGCGAGCGTTGAACAGGAGGCAAAAATACCCCCTAAGGAGTATCAAATTCTAGTTATTTGGAGTTCGATGAGCCCAAATCCAAATCTATATTACACTATGGAATGGCGCAACTTTGTGACATTTCGACCTCTTTTTTGCTCGAGATTGCCATTGTCAGAGATCGGCGGGCAGTCCGACGCCTTCCAGATCCTTGTTGGTCACTGAGGACAGTTTCCAGTCGCCCGGCTTCCAGCCTTCCTTCTTCCAGGTGAAGACCCATGGCTCATGGATCTGGTTCACCTTGGACATCACCATCTGGCTCACACCCATGCCATTGCCTTCCATGCGGGCGTGGCCGCGCACTTTCACGATGTCCTCATTGGCACCGAGTTCTGTGGTTTCCCACTTGATCTCCAGAATCAGGAAACCTTGCAGGAGTTCCTTCGCCAGCTCAATGGCCTCAGAGGGCTTGTTGCCCCACTGATCCTCATAGCCAGCGGCCAGAAATCCCGAAGCGGATTTCCAGTCTCGTTTGGAGGCTTTCTCAAACAGGGCCTTGTGACGAACCTCTGCCTGCTTGGCAGGGGACTGCATGAAGGGCCAGGCGAACCAGCCCAGGGCGATGACTGCGACCGCGATAGCGAGTCGAATAATATTGCGCATGATTTATGGGGGTTATTTATGAACAACCCCATTCCACCACGACCGCCATTTCCATGGCAAAACCATTTCCCGCTTCGCTTGCGAAAAACAGAAGCTGGGCCGTTCAGATCACTTGGTTCACAAGAGGCTTGCCCTGCACATACCGCTCAAGGTTGTCCAGGAAGTGCTGCATGATCGTCCGGAACTCATCATCGTGGCCGCCCGCAATGTGTGGCGTGACGTGGCAGTTGGGAAGCTGCAAAAGCGGGTGATCTGCCGGCAGTGGCTCCGGATCGGTGACGTCCAGCCAAGCCGCTGCCAGCGGCCCATTTCGCAAAGCGGTCTCCAGAGCGGCTTGATCCACCGTGGTGCCTCGCCCGATGTTGTAGAAGACGGCTCCACGCTTCATGGCGTCGAATTGCTCCTTCGAAAAGAAGCCTCGCGAGGCGGCATTCTCCGGAAGGATGTTCACCACATGATCCGCCGTCGCAAGGCTCTCATTCAGTTGCTCAGGCGTGATGACCTTGACGCCCTCATCACCACGAGGCTGGCGTCTCACAGCGGTGATTTCCACGTTGAACGGACGTAGCATGGTCACCAGTTCTTCGGCAATCGCCCCGTATCCTACGATCAGCACGGACTGCCCTTGCAGCGTTCGGCATTTGCCCCGCAGTTCCAGCCAGTCTTGCCTGCCGTTGGGAATGAGGTTCCCCAACGCAAACGGGAGTTGGCGGCATTGCGCCAGCATGAAAGAGAAAACGTGCTCCGCACAGGGCCGGTCATACACGGCAGAGCTGTTGGTCAGCACCAGACCCTTTGCTTGGGCAGCTTTGCGGAATTCCGGCGTGTCGTAGCGGGTGAACCCGGCTGAACTCACCTGCACCCATTTCACTTGGGAGGCCCCGAGCACCCCGTCCATCTTGGGTTGGCCAAAGAGGATGTCAGCCTGCCCCATCAGCGGATCATTCGGCGCTTCTGCCAGCACGGAATCCCCCGGCTGGGAGGGGAGGAGCAGCTTGTGCGGAAGGAGTTTTTCCTCCAACCACGTCAGGAGTTCCGGAGCTGCTTTGATGTCGGTGTATACGTTGAGCGGGTTCATGCAGGTGATAAAGGTACGTCTCTCTGGCGGAAGGCAGCCGGGTGGATCAATGCCAAACTGCCGCCACCGTGGTGATGCCCAGCACGTTGAGCAAGCCTGCCAGGATCATGATGACCCCGGCCACAGCTCCTTCTTCGCGGCCCAGTTCGTAAGCCTTGGCCGTGCCAGCGCCATGCGCGCCCATGCCCAGCATGGCTCCTCGGGCAAAGGCGGAGCGGAGCGGCAGCCAGGCGATCAGCGTCTCGCCCATCGCAGCACCGAAAAGTCCCGTTACTGCCACGAGGCAGGCCGTTAGCTCTGGCATGCCTCCGATCTCACGAGAGACCGCTTGGGCAAAAGGAGTGGTCACAGAATGGGGGAGCAGACTGGCTCTCCATTCGGGAGAAAAATCCAGCGACTGCGCCAGACCCCAGGCGCTGACCAAGGCCAGGGCGCTGCCGAATCCCACCCCGATGCCCAAAGTCAGCCAGTGCGTCCGGATCAGCTTGCGATGCTCATGCACCACCGCCGCAAAGGCCACAGTGGCTGGCCCCAGCAGCGTTCCCAGCCACCATGTCCCCTCCAGGTAGCGTGGGTAGGGGATGTTGCCCGCCAGCAAAAGCAAACCGCACACCAGCCAGGTCAACACCATGGGTGAGGTCCACCAGCGGGGGTGGCGCAGGTAGATCTGCCGGGTGCCCAGATACGTACCCAGTGTGATTCCTGCCCATAGCAGCGGCGTGAGATCGAGAGCGGCAAGGTTAAGGTTCACGGGCCATCCTCCGGCGGAAACTCAGCTCCACCACGAGCGCAGTCCCCGTCATCACCAGCAAGGTGCCCACGACTGTTGCCAGCAGGAGCTTCAGCCCGTCCAGACTCACCAGTTCCTTGTACTTCACCACGGCCAGCATCGCCGGCACAAAGTACAGTGGTAGATGTTTGAGCAAGCCTGCGGAGCCATGAGACACCCAGTTGGAGGGTATCCATCCCCGGAGGAGGCACGCCAGCAATGCCAGAAAGCCCAGCACCCCGCCCGGCACCGGCCAGTGGAAGTGGCGCACCAAACCCTCGCCGACCAGCCAGAAGGCCGTCAGTAGCAGACACTGCAGGAGCACAAGCGTCAGTTTGGGGGAGGAAGGTGGAGTCATGGGCACCGGAGAGAGTCCGTCGGAAACAGAATAGATAAAATGAATTGCTGGAATGCTCAGTATTCCAGTAGAGAATAGTGGTATGGAATTCCGCACCCTGACAGCCTTTGTGGAAGTGATGCGACGCCAGGGCTTCTCCGCCGCCGGAAAAGCTTTGGGGCTGACCCAGCCCACCATCACCAAGGCCATTCAGCAGCTTGAGCAAGACTGTGGCACACCTCTTTTTTCCCGGCATGGGAAGCGGTTGATCCTGACGCCTGCAGGTGAGGCGGTCCATCGTCGTGCCCTCACCATTCTGAAGGAGCACGACCTCCTGCAGGATGACTTGGCCGCCATTCAGGGGCTCAAACGCGGTCGTCTCCGCCTCGGCCTTCCTTCACTGGGGAGCAGTCACCTCTTTGCCCCGCATGTCGCCGAGTTTCGCAAACGCTATCCCGGTGTGGAGATCGAGCTGCAGGAGCAGGGCAGCCTTCATTTGCAGGAAGGCGTTCGCAATGGCGAGATCGAGGTCGGCGTTTCTTTGGGCCCCGTCCCTGATGAATTCGCCTGGCAGCCCGTCTGTGATGAACCTCTCGTGGCCCTGCTGCCTGTCGACCATCCCTTGCACAAACGGCGCAAGCTTGCGCTGCGCGATCTCAAGGACACGCCCTTTATCTTGTTCGAGCCCGGCTTTTCTCTGAACGCCGTCATTCAAAACGCCTGCCGGGAGCGCGGCTTCACGGCTGTGGAGGCCGCTCGCAGCGGGCATGTGGATTTCATCATCGCCCTCGTTGCTGCCGGCATGGGCGTTGCCCTTCTGCCGCGACTTATCGTGGCATCGAGGGAACAACTCGTCTGCCCCGTCATCCCCATGTAGGATCCTGACCTCCGCTGGCGTCTCGGCCTCATCTGGCGGCGGGATGCCGTCCTCTCGCCTGCCGCCCGGCAATGGCTGGAGGTGGTGCGCGGAGGTGGGGCTGGTTCCAAGTGACGGTGTGGGATGGGTTGCAATCCGGATGGAAATCTGAGGCGATGAAGAAAAAACAACACTGCCAGGCAACCCTCTTCATCCATGCGTAACGCGTTTCCAAGAACTCTGGGGCTGCCCATGATTCGAATCTTTCTGCTTCTGGTTTTGACCTCGTCGCTTCACGCTCAAGGACATGGCTCGCTTGTCGCGATCGTCTCTCCATTTGCCCTGGCGGAAAATGTACTCGTCACTTCGCAACTGACTGTTGATGACGGAGTCTGTGACGTCGACGCCTTTGGAAAGACGGCGGCTGCTTCCCAGGTGATGGGTGAGTTGCTCAAGTTTAGATGGTCTCCTGTGGAAAGCCCCTTGACCAAGGGCCCAATGGGGACCGGCATTTCCGGAAGAGTGGTGTTTGGCATCGGTGAAAGCCGTTTGACAGTCAACTTCCTTGGAACGTCATTTGTCAGAATCTCTACTGTAGACAAAGATTCCTGGTTTGAGTGCCAGTATTCTGAGGCTTGGTTTGCTCAAGCTCTAGTGACCATTTTCACGGGCGAAGACAAGTCTCTTCGAAAGCCATGGGAGTTTATCAATGTGAATCCTCAGAGGTAGAATTTTTTGCGGATTAGAAGGCCGCGATACCTGCGCCGATCAACGAAGTCAGCAGCGGGAACAATAGAAAGTCACTGACGGTTGATTGAACTGTGCACGCCGCTGTTGACCAATTGCCATGAGGCCAGGACAATCAGTGCGAAGCCTCGCCTACGAAAAGCCTCTTGAGTTTGTCGAGTCATGCAATAAAAGTAAAGGCGTCTGACGTGTTGAAGGTCAAGTTCTATCCTGACACAAAAGTGATTGCGGCGCGTATGAGAACGGGTGTTGAGACTGTCTTGGAAAAGTTCGCATCGCGCTCGGAAGTCTTTAGGCTTGCCCTTGTTTCGTCGCGGAATGAGTGGCAGCCCGATCAACCGCCTCCCTATAGGGTGATGGCTGAATTTGCAGAGCAAACCGCAGATGCTTTACGCCTGGAGAGGCAATCATTCGAAGCACTACTGCTCGATATCGAAGCATATATAGAAGGCGGCGGCGTCGCTGCCGATCTGGTAGCTGTCGGTTTTTTGGAAGCACTCTTGGGACGATCTTCGTCTGGACGATTTGATTTCCGTCAGATCGTCCACCTACTGGGCCCCAAGTCATTGGATTTTTGCAAAGCGTGGGATCAGTTCACAGGATGCAGCACGGTAGCCGAGGCTATGGCGGAGTCATCCCGTGTCTGAGGAAAGGGTGCAGGCAAACCGACGGACGACCTCAGCGACAATGGCATCCTTGACAGTCTTTTCATCTGAGTATGGCGCACCCACATAGAATGTACCCGGAAATGGATGGCAGATTGACCAAGATGAAAGCAGTGCTCATGGCAGTCTCTCTGTTAGGAGTGACGTGGCTAGCGTCATGTCGCGAAACGGAATCGGGAAAACCGGTGCCCGCGACTAGTTCCACTGCCAGCCGTCCAGCCAGAAGCCTCGACAACTTGATGGCAGACCTTCGATCAGAGGGGTTGCCAGAGGTGAGCATGACTGCTGCCGAAGAACTCATTGGAGGAAACGAGGAGGTGTATTCCATTTTGGTCAAAGAGCTTGCAGAAGTCATGAAATTGCCCAGGGACGCGATGTCCTCTAGAAAGCGGTACTTTGCGGTTCAATATGCAATCTTGGGACTGCACGCCAAAGGTGTCTTCGACAGGAAAGACCTCAATCTCATCATTGATGCAATCCAGTGGCCCATGTTGATTTCTGATTCCCACGACTTTGCGGCCATGGTGCAAAGAGAGTTCGAAGAGACGGCTTGGACCGAAAAACAGGTTTCAGAATTAACGGAAGAAATGTTTGCCAAAAAACTGAAAGAATGGCGTCAGAAAGCCAGATCTGAATCGCAGTGATTCGCAATTGATTGAGTAGAATCGGCAGCAACTTTATCCTGACATGATCCTCGACGACATCATCGCCGCGCTTGGTTCCATCCTTATCGCGCTCATAGAAGCTACCGCGGCGTTGGCCGCCGCCATGGCGAATGTGGTACTTGCCCTGGTCGAGTTCGTCGTGAGACTGTTTGTCAGGGGATTCAAACTGACCCGGCTGTCTACTAAACCCAAACAGGAAAGCCGTACTCGTCCTCAAGATCCGCTCGCGAAAGCTCGTCTCCGTCGGCTCGTGCTGGTGGTCGGACTGCTTCTTGCAGGCATCGCCGCTGTGAGTCTGCTCTCGCCAGTCATCTCAAATCGAAAGCTCAACCTCGTAGCCGAGGACGGCCACAGCCTCCCGTTTGCCGCAGTGATCATTCATGCTGGCGTAGACAAGTTACACCTCCGGACCGACAGCTCCGGGAACTTCACGTGTCCAAGATTCGGCATCAGCGCCATCACGGTGAAAGACGTGCGCTATGTGGAGAAGACCTGGTCCAAGGCGGAACTGAAAGCCCCTCTGGTCGTGGAGCGATCAATGCTGGGTTCCGCATTGGATCGCGTTGCCGGTCATTTGCTGAAGCCCAACGCCTCGAAATAGGAGGGTAAAACGTCTCCCGGGTGCTGGCATCTTTGGGCCATTTAGACTTTCCTGTGATAACTGAGCGCTGGCAGTGGCGACCTAACGATTGTTCCCAGGCCGCAGCTTCGCTACAGCGAGCCGGGCTGCTTTGCTCTTCTCCCACCAATTTCCCATGTCTCGCACCTGGGCCTCAACGAAGGCGGCCATGGTACGCTGACCGGGGCACCACAGCCCCCAACTTCCTGCGATGATCGTGCCGAGCGCCGACAATTCCGTGAGGGCCTTGAAGTACTCGTTCACCGCCCCTTCGTGTCGGCCTTCAGACTCCTTGGCTTTGGCCTTATCCAGACACTTGATGGCCTTGTCCCAATCGCGGTTCAGCTTGCTTCGCCAGAACACCCTTCCAGCCAGGGAGACCTTGGCCATCTCGATCGTATCCAGTGCAGCGTGCGCTGCGCTTTTGAAGAGTTGCACTGTCGCTGTCAGATCTGTCAGATCTCTGCCTGCCCGCTCCCATCCTTCTCCATAGGCTTGCCAGTCCATCGCGTCAGCCAGTTGCTGGCGCATCTCCTGATTTCCCATGGCCAACTCGTCCAGCGCTGTGTTGATCCTCTGAATTTCCCAAGCATTGGGATTGCCCCAGCCACCTTCATTGGCCCGGTGTGCTGTGGAAGGTTGAGTGAGCAGTCTGAAGACTCGCTCGTTGCGTTTGATCCTGTCACTCGACACCCCGTTGCCCGCGTTGACATAGTGGTTCTGATGAAGCACCCCGGGTGAGTCGATGAAACGGATTTCGATGCCGCTTTTACGGACGCGATGCACCAGATCATCATCGTCATAGGCGATGCCTGTGGCATAGCGTTCGTCAAACCCACCCAGGTTCAACAAATCCTTTTTCGTGATGGCTGCGCAGAAATGGAAAGCGCGTGGATTGATTTGAGAGTGGTTGTACCAGCCTTCTCCTCCCACATCGATGGGAGCAATGCCCACTATTTTCAAGTGGTCCACAAACGCCTGCACCTCATCCGCGGGCTGATGCTGAAGTGCATCTGTGTCTTTGCGGCTCAGCGCGTAGCAACCATAGCTCAGGTACATCCCGTCCACCAGATGCTCCCTCACATGCTGAAGGACGTTGCCAGCGTGCAGGCACTCTGGATTTTGCAGGATGATCGCGTCGCCTGCTGCCTCCCTGATTGCGAGATTGAAGGGGATGCAGGGATTGGAGTACCACTTCTCCGATGGCTCGATACGCACCACTCGAAGAAAGTTGAACCTCGCCACCAGGTCTTCGATCCGCTCATGCTCTGCACTGCCGTCATCGACGGCCACGAACTCGAAGTCTGTCCCGCCGAACCGTGCGAGACTCTCCAGGGTGCGCACGAACAAAGATCTGCGATTGTAATAGGCGGTGACGATTGAAATCATGCTGGCAGATGGAGTTACACTCTAGAACCGGAACGCAGATCAGGCCTGTTTTACCTGCCAGACCACCCGTCTGACGTAGTCCGTGTAGCCGCAGATGGTTTTGGCGACCTTCCATGACACCTGATCCACCTGGTAGTCAGGAGGAACGGCGGGGGTGCTTCCGGCCGAGCGCTGCGCTACGGCGAGGGCGACCGCCTGGCGAATCCTTTCTGCCCGGTGCCCGCTCATGATGACCACACCTTCGTCCATGCCTTCAGGCCTTTCATGAGCTTCGCGCAGCGTGACCGCTGCAAACCCCAGAAGAGCCGCCTCCTCCGTGATGGTGCCACTGTCTGAGACCGTGCAGAAGGAGTTCGCCTGCAAGGCTGCGTAGTCAGGGAAGCCCAGGGGCGGCATCGCGTGGATCAGCGGATGCAAGCTCAGATTGCCTTCGTCGAGCCGACGCCGTGTTCGGGGATGCAGTGATACGATCAAAGGCAGGCGATACTCCTCTGCCAGAGATCCGAGAGCTTCGACAATACCCTTGAGCGTCTCCGGAGAGTCTACATTCTCCTCTCGATGCAGGCTCACTACGAAGTATTTGCCAACTGCGAGGCCGAGCCTTTCCAGGGCAGCCGAAGCCAGTATCGCGGGGAGATAAAAGTCGATCACCTCCTTCATGGGTGACCCTGTCTTGATGATGCGATCCTCCGGCAAACCTTCTCGCAGCAGATTCCTCCGGGCATGCTCCGTGTAGCAGAGGTTGATGTCACTGATGTGGTCGATGATCTTGCGGTTGATCTCCTCGGGC
>JBGGMQ010000105.1:0-2642 GCA_041287975.1 Verrucomicrobium sp.
CTGAGGGCGGCGATGATCTGGTGGGCTTTCATGCGAAACGACTAAAGGAAACGGGCGGTCAGCTAACACCGCTGCCTGTAGGGTGCAAACTTTTTCAAGACCCAGCCCGGACGGTCCACACCTTAAACGCCTCCCCGGCCCCGTCTGGATCTGCCACGGCAGCATTGCCCCCATCCCGGCCCAGCCGACGTTCCAAATGGGGCAAGTGGGAGAAAATGAACTGGCGCTGGGTCTGAAGGGCTCCCTCCTGCCAGCCGAGAGCGACGCCCCACGCCATGAGGTCAGTGAAATTGACGTCTGCCGTGATGTCCTGCCGACCCATGTTCTGATAGACCTCGCGCCCGGTCAGCCGCTGGTGGAGGAGGTAGGCGCGGAGGGTGCCCTGGGGTCGACGATGATAGAGGGCTGGAAAGGTGTCGCCATAGTCGATGGTGAGCATGGACCCGGCCTTCCACAGGGGAGACCATGAGTGCAGCCAGTCTCGGAAGGTGGACTGGAGTTCCACCCTTTGTTTGGGCTGTGAGGGTGGCTGCGCGGCATGCCAGTGGCGGAGGGCGGAGAATTGGGATGCGGACTCCGGGGTCAATGATGGAGGTTGCAGGTGCTCCTCCCAGAGGCCGACGCCCGTTTTCCTCAAGGCGACTTCCTGCCAGGACTGCTGCAGGGCGTCCCACTGGAGGAGGGTCACGGGGAAGGCATCCACCAGCTCATTGTGGAAGATGAGCGCCCGGCCCTGAGTAGCAGCCAGGGCGTCAGGGAGCGTTTCGTGCCATTGGACGCCCGATCCACGCAGTCTCTCCTGCTGCCGCTCGCGAAGGACCGGCGATGTTTCGACCATGTGCCAGGCCAGGGAGCGTCGACGCCACCAGCCGAGGGCCTGACGGACGCCGTGGGAAAGGGAGCCATCGCCGCCACCCACTTCAATGACGGCACGGATACCTTTTTCTCTGGCAAGTTCGCCCACAATCCATCGCGCCACCGCCTGCCCCAGCAGGGGGGCTAACGTGGCCGAGGTGGAGAAGTCTCCGTGACGCCCGACTGTCTTGATCCGTGCCGAATAGTACCCCGTGCCTGGAGCGAAGAGGGCCCGGGCCATCCAGTCGGAGAATGGCAGGGGGCGGTCTTCAATTTCAGCGGGCATGCCGGAGCAAAGCGCGACCCGCCAAGAATGGCAAGAAAGTCACTTGTTCACGATGAAGGTCACACGCAGGAAAGGGGCAATGGCATTGCCCTCCTTTCTGTCGAAGCTCCGCGCATGGCATCTGATTGCGGGCATCGTGGCGCTGCGACTGCTGTTTCTGCCCTTCTTCTGCCATCTGTACGATCTGGCCGGTGACGAGAGCTACTACTGGGAGTGGGGTCGCCGTCCCGACTGGGGTTACTACAGCAAACCACCGATGATCGGATGGCTCATGGGAATCGTAGGCTGGCTGAGCGGGAATCAAGAATGGGGGGTGCGGGCGGCAGCCCTGGTGGTGGGCACGACTTCCCTCACCCTTCTCTACCAACTGGCGCGCCAGATGTTTGACCGTGAGACGGGGCTGCTCGCCCTGGCACTCGCGACGCTGACGCCGGCGAATATGGCGCTGAATCTCTTTTTTACGATCGATGCGCCTCTCATTCTGATGTGGACCGCCGGTCTGCTGGCATTCTGGAGAGCCGTGGCAGAGCCCGCTAAATGGCAGCGCTGGCTTGTGCTCGGCCTGATGATGGGGGTGGGCTATTTGAGCAAGCAGATGATGCTGGTGTTCCCCGTGCTGATGATCTTCTTCGCAGCCCTGACCCCAATGGCCCGACCTCTCCTGCGGAGGGTCGGATTCTGGGCCAGCATGGTGGGCTCACTGGTCTTCATGCTGCCAGTGCTGTGGTGGAACCAGAAGCACGGCTGGATCACGCTGGAGCACACCAAGCATCATTTCAACACTCAGGTCGACGCAGGCTGGAAGGAGCACCTGGGCAACTTCCTGGCCTTCCCGGCTTCGCAAGCGGGGCTGTTCACGCCTGTGATCTGGTTCGCGCTGTTGACGGTGGGCGCGGCGGGACTGTGGCAGTGGCGCAGGCTGTATTTGAAGCTGCGTCTGCTGGTGGTCTTTTCAGCTCCCGCGTTGCTTGTTTTCCATTTGCTGGCGGTGCGGCAGTCGGTGAATCCCAACTGGCCTGCCGTGTACTACCTGGCGGCGGTGGTGCTGCTGGCAGCATGCTGGCGGCAAGGGAATGAGGATGGGGCGGAATCCTGGCAGCCCTGGCCGGGGTTCAGGAAACTGGCAAAGCCGGGGCTGTGGGTGGCGGCGGTGATGACCGCCCTGGCGTATCTGGCTCCGCTGGGTCTATTGATCGCGGGCAAATCCGGCGACGAAAAGCTCGACCCCATGGCGCGGGTGCACGGGTGGGAGGAGGCTGGCAAACAAGCTGGTGTGTTTCTGGCGGACGCCCCCCGGCCTCAGGAAACGTTTCTCCTGACGCTGGGGCATCGCGACAATGCGAGCCAGTTTGCCTTTTACATGCCGCAACATCCACGGGCGTACCGGTGGCAGCCCGATGGCGTGATTGCCTCCCAGTATGAACTGTGGCCCACGCCTGCGGAAGGACTGGGGAGAGACGCGCTGATCTTGCAGCCTTCGGACAAGGCGCTGCCACGCAAG
>JBGGMQ010000106.1:0-7532 GCA_041287975.1 Verrucomicrobium sp.
CGGTCTATGAAGATGTGGCCCCTGGCGAGATGATCCGCGTGGAGGATGAAAACGGCATGTTCGTCGGTGAAGTCGAGCGTGCGCTCCTGAACGAAGTGATCAGCCTGCGGACACAGGAAATTCTGGGTCAGATCCGTGACCGGTGTGAGGAGCACATTGGCCGTCTGGGCGCAGGAGTGTATCTGACGGGCGGCGTGAGCCTGATGCGAGGCATCGATCACGTGACCAAGGAGATTTTTGGTGTTCGTGTCACCCGGGCAGGATCCTCACAGGGAGGTGGTGCAACTGCCACCTATGAGAACCCATGCTACTCGGCTCCGATTGGATTGATTCGCTATGCTCAGCTCATGGATGCGGAAAAACCCTGGCTGTCGCCCTTGGCGAAGCTGGGGCGTCGCATGGCTGAGGTCTTCAGCACGTGGACTATTTAAAAAATTGCTCCTTGGGGGCATGTAGTTTTACGATATCTTTTTAAAATAACATCCCATCCTAAGTGGCTGGGAATCAAATCTATCTCCAGACTTAATTCGTCTTGGAGTTTTGCCCGGTTTGTGGTTTATCTAATCACGGCCCATCACCCCCGTCTCCCCCTTTCCATTCCAAACCACTCCGGCTTATGGTAGAATTTGAACGCACTGACGAACGGGAACTGGCTCCCAGTATGCGCATGAAGATCTGTGTGGCCGGTGTCGGCGGCGGCGGATTGAATGTGCTGGACCGGATCTCGCTGGACCGGATGATGGAAGCCACCTTGGTCTCCATGCACACGGATGTGAGGGTGCTGGGCCACTCGATGACCTCCGTGAAGATTCAGCTGGGTGCAGAGCGCATGCGCGGCATTGGCAGTGGTGGCGATCCTGAGAATGGCTATGAAGCAGCACAGGACTCCCGCGAAAGCATTCGTGCAGCGTTGCAGGGGCATGACATGGTCTTCGTCTGCTGTGGTCTGGGCGGGGGCACGGGCTCTGGCGCTGCGCCGGTAGTGGCGGAAGTGGCCAAGGAAATCGGGGCCATGGTGTTTGTGTTCGCGACCATGCCGTTTTCCTTTGAAGGACGTCGTCGCATTCAGCAGGCGGAAATCTCCCTCGAGCATCTCGGCCAGGTGGCGGACGCGCTCATCCTCTTTGAAAACAACCGCATGGGCGAGCTGACGCTGCCCAAGGAGGGCATTCAGAAAGCCTTCAGCCAGGCGGACCAGTTGATCGGCCACAGCGTGCGTGCCATCGCCACTATGGTGATGCAGCCCGGCATCGTGCGCATGGGCATTGCGGATCTGCTCACGGCTTTGCGCGGCCCGAATTCCCGCTGCCTCTTTGGCTTCGGTGAAGCTCGTGGCTCGAACCGCGTGGCGGATGCCCTCAAGCGTGCGCTCAAGAGCCCGCTGGTGAACCAGGGGATGCTGCTGCAGAATGCGCGCAACCTGCTGGTGCATGTGGCTGGTGGTGAAAGCCTGACTCTCGCGGAGGTGGAGAGCTTGATGAAACAACTTGGGAAGCACGTTCCTGAGGAGACCCAGATCATGTTCGGCCTCGCTGTGGAGCCCAAGCTGGGCGACATGATCTCCGTCACTCTGGTCAGCTCGCTGAGCGTGCAGGAGATGTCGCCGGATTCCGTGCTGGGCCGCACTGAGCGGTCCGTGGGCAACGGAGCCGGGGCTGCCCCTGCGCCCGGCCTGCCAGAAGAATTCCTCGAACCTGCCCCTGTGCAGCAAGTTCCTGAGCCTGTGTATGCCCCGGCGGCTGAAGTGCAGGCCCCGGCGCCCGTGGCCTATGAGCCCGCTCCAACGCCAGTCCCAGCCCCCGTGGCTGTGGTGCCCCAGCAGGTGGCTCCGGCTCAGGTGCACTACCAGAATGGTCATGCGCCTGCTCCGGTGCAGATGCAGGCCCCTGTTCCAGTGCAAGCCGCAGCACCTGCTACGGTGGTAGCTCCAGCTCCAGTAGTGCAAGCGCCTGTCGCCCAATCGCCCGTGATGATTGAGCCGCAGCTTTTTCAGCTTGAAGCTCCTGCTTCTGTTGAGCCTGACCTTTTTGGCTTGAGCGCACCGCAGGTGCAGCCTCAAGTGCAGCCTGCGCCAGTGGCCTACAGTGCGCCTGCCCCCGCCCCTGTGCAGGCTCCAGTGCCCGCTCCCGCCCCTGTGGCGGCGGCTTCCATTTTCGTAGAAGAGTTTGAAAGCGCTCCGGATGTCGAAGAGCGCTACGAAGAGCCTGTGGAGTACCAGGAACCCGTGCACTATCAGGAAGAGCCGGTGTACATGTCTGCCAGCGAGCCCATTCCTGCGGAGGACAATGAAGACGTGCTCCGTGCGGAGGAGCAAATGCACCGTGCTCCTGTGGAGCCTGTCGCCCCCGTAGCGGCGAAGGCATCCATTTTCTCCATCATCGAAGATGATGAAGATACGGAAGAGGAAGAGCGCTCTGCCGTCAGCTATCCTGACACTCCCGGTTCGCATTGGGCGGACAAGTACCTGAACAGCCCCTCTGATGAGCAATCCTCAGGGCCGGTGAGCCACGAGGAGCCGGTGCGTCGCCCTGAAGCCAGGCCTGCGGTGTCGGCCCAGCAGAACGGTGGAGCCGCTGCACCTGCACCTGTGCCTACTCAAGCGCCTGCACCAGCGCCAGTGCCCGCATCCGGACCGGCAGCGGGCGGCAAAGTGGGCTCCGATTTCAAACAGAGCACTTTCGATCTCAATCAAGAGGAAGTGGCCCGGTTCAAGGGCACGGACAAGACCATTGTGGAAGGTGAAGACCTGGATGTGCCGACCTGGATGCGCATGCGTCAGAAGCTCAAGCGCTGAGGTGCTGGGAACCATGAGAAGCGCGACTTTGGCCTGAGGTTCGAGAGTGCTTCTCGGGAAAAGATCGCGCCCCAACACTGTCGACGGTGCATGGTTGAACATTTTTGATTCCAGGGTATCCTAGTCTCCGTATCTCTTTTGATACTTGATTCACAACGAGATGATACTTCGCGCCCTGCCCCTCTTCTTCGCCTTCCTGCTCATGCAGGTGGGGGGAGTGATGGCGGTGAGTGCTTGTGCAGGAAATGGCCCGCGACATGATGACACGCTGGTGGATGCGCCGGCGATGACTTGTGCCACTGGATGCTGCGTGGTGAATGAGAGGGAGGCTTTGGCTCCGGTAGAGCATGCTTGTGCCTGCTTGAAGTCAGTGCCTGCTGAAGGTGCGCCTCCTGCGACTTCCTCGATTCCAGTTTCCTCTGGACGCGATCTGGTGCCCCAGCTTTCCTGGGTGCCGATGGCGACGCTGGAGCTTCAGTTGCTGGTCCCTTCAGTCGTCTGCCAGTCTTGGGAAGACGCGGAGCTAGCGGATATGCGCCCCTCGACGAGGGTGGCGCTCCAGGTGCTGCATTGCGCCTTTTTGATCTGAGTCTGCGTCCTTCCGGAAGCATTGTGCCCTGATGTCGCGGCGGTGATCCGTGTCGTGCTGCAGAGAGGGGATTCGTCGCCAGATTGGCGGCTCTGACTCAGAACTTATTTATTCCATATCCATGAATATTCGTGCCCTGACCGTGGCGGTTGGTTTGGCGTTATGGGCTGGTGGGCCAGCCTCTGCGGCTCCGCTTGCCATGCTCTGTGAATCTTGCAAAACCACTGGGTACAGTACCGGCCGGGTGGTCGAGTATGATCTGTACATAGCTGAATCCCGCCAGAGCCCTGCGGGGAAGGAAGTGAGGGTGCTGACGATCAATGGCACTTTGCCAGGGCCCACGCTGAGGTTTCAGGAGGGGGATCTGGCCCGTATCCGGGTGCACAACCAGTTGAAGACGGAGGAGACCTCCACCCACTGGCACGGACTGTTGCTGCCGAATGAGCAGGATGGGGTGCCGCACATCACGACGCCACCCATCAAGCCGGGGATGACGCACACGTTTGAGTTCAAGCTGCGGCACTCGGGAACCTATTGGTACCACTCGCATACGCACCTGCAGGAGCAGATCGGAGTGTATGGCTCCATCGTCGTGACTCCTCGTGGCTGTGAGCGGGTGAAGGCTGATCGCGACCAGGTGCTGGTGCTGTCAGACTGGACCAATGAGAAGCCGGAGGAGGTGCACCGTACCCTAAGCCGGGGCAGCGACTACTATGCGCTGAAACGGGGGAATGCCCAATCGATCGCCGGTGCGTGGAAGCGTGGGGCACTCAAGGACTACCTCGACCGCGAGTGGACGCGCATGAGTCCGATGGATGTTTCCGACGTCGCGTACGATGCTTTCCTCATCAATGGCCGACAGTCGACAGAGATCGAGGGACGGCCTGGGGAAAAGGTGCGCTTGCGATTGATCAATGCGGCGGCAGCCAGCTATTTCTATGTGACGTCCTCGACGGGACCCATGACCATCGTGGCGGCGGACGGACCTCCGGTGCAACCGGTGAAGGTGGACCGGCTTTTCATGGCCATTGCGGAGACCTATGACGTGATCATCACGATCCCGAAATCGGGTCGTTGGGAGCTGCGGGCCACAGCTCAGGACGGCACGGGGCATGCCTCTGCCTACATGGGGCAGGGGGCGGTGCATGCGGTGGCGGATCCACCGAAGCCGGACGTGTACACGATGGATGAAATGCTGAACCTCTCCCTGGAGGAGCAGGAGGATGATCCTCGTGCTTCCTTGAACCTGCCTCGCCCAGGCTCGCCCTACCGGCTGCTCAAGGCGGTGGAGGATACGACACTGAAGAAGGGCTGGCCGGCGCGGAAGATCACGATGCGCCTCACGGGGGACATGACGCGCTATGTGTGGTCTTTCGACAACAAGACGATGGCAGAGGATCCCTATGTGCGGCTGAAGCACGGGGAGGTGATCCAGCTGGAACTGGTGAATGACACGATGATGCACCACCCCATTCACCTGCATGGGCACTTTATGCGCTTGATCAACGGGCAGGGGGAGCGGTCCCCGCTCAAGCATACGGTGGATGTGCCTCCCATGAGCAAGCGGACGCTGGAATTTGAAGCGAACGAGGACAGAGACTGGATGTTCCACTGCCACATCCTGTACCACATGATGTCAGGCATGGCCCGGGTGTTCAGCTATGACAAAGGGCCTGAACCGGGCGCGACTCCTGAAGCGACGCCCCATGCGATGGCCCCCATGGCTGGCATGCCGATGGACCATGGTGGCAGCACCGGCGGGCATGGGGGCGGGCTGGGCGAGCACAGCCACGACATGTGGTTCCTCTGGGGAGCAGCGTCGATCCAGTCGCACATGAGTGAGGGCAATCTGACACTGATGAATGCGCGAAATGACATCCTGCTCAATTGGGAGGTGGGCTGGCAGGATGTGGATGACACACAGTATGAGATCGAGGCGCTTTACCAACGCTATCTGTCCCCTGACTGGCAGGTCTTCCTGGGGGCGCGACTGACCAATGATGAAGATGCGGAGAATCGTGCGGTGGCAGGGGTGAACTACCGGCTGCCCTTGATCATCTGGGCGAGTGCGAGTGTGGACAGTGAAGGGGACCTGCGGCTCGCGCTGGCGAAGAGATTTCAGCTTACGTCCCGTGCGGGGCTATTTGGCCGGGTGGAGTACGACACCAACACGGAGTGGGAGTGGACGGTTGGAGTGGACTACACGCTGACCAAAAGCTTCTCACTCATTGGGCAATACCACTCTGAGTACGGCGCGGGAGCCGGGCTGCAGATCCGATTCTGATTTTGAGACCCTTTGATGGTTGAATGCCATCCCAAACCAACACGTCAAACTAACATCAACAGAGATAGAAAGAAGAAACCCAGACTATGAAAACGAAAATGACTCTCCTCGGAACCTTTGCAGCGTTGGCCCTGACCCTCGTGGTGACCGCACCGCAGGCAATGGCGGCTCCTTCCAAATCGTACCCCCTGAAAGAATGCATCGTCAGCGGGAATGAACTTGGCAGCATGGGCAAGGTGATAACCAAGTCCCACGAAGGGCAGGAGGTGAAATTCTGCTGCAAACCTTGTGTGAAGAAGTTCGACAAGGCTCCTGTCAAGTACCTTGGCAAGCTGAAGTAAGCAGAGCGGTAGGTGATTTCACTTAACCAACGACAAGGCCAGCCGGGCAACCGGCTGGCCTTTGCGATTTGGCACTGAGGCGGGTGGGAGGAACAATTCAGCAGGAGTGGGTCACCAAAGTACCCACGTGACAGGCCATGAAGTTCGGCGAAGTTGGGACATGAAAGGGAAAGTGCTGGCTCTGCACACAGGAATGGCTCGCGACGTAACGGCCACTGGAACCACGGAATGGTGGGACAAGGAATGGCGCACAGGTTTTCTCAAAGAACCGCGGACAGATGCGGTGTAGCTGGGCTATCAGGGATTGCAAGGGGATGAACAGGCGGACCGACGGCACCATGGCGGGGTGGAGAAGGCGGTGTGTGTCTACCCTATGGAGCACTATGCCTACTGGAGCGAGGTGTTGCCGGGTCTGGAGCTTCCCCAGGGGGCCTTTGGCGAAAACCTCACTACGCAGGGGATGATGGAGACGGCGGTCTGCGTGGGGGACGTCTTTGAGCTTGGGGAGGCGCTGGTGCAGGTGTCGCAACCGCGGCAGCCGTGCTGGAAGCTGACACGCCGGTGGCGGGTAGAGGACCTGAGTGCCCAGGTGGAGCGCACCGGGCGTACCGGTTTCTATTTTCGAGTGTTGAGGCACGGCTATGTGCGCGCTGGGGATGGGCTTGTGTTGAAGGCGCAATCCTGGCCTCAGTGGACGCTGGAGCGTTGCAACGAACTGATGCATCACCAGCGCAAGGACGTGGAGGGCGCGCGGCAACTGGCGGAGTGCCCGGGGTTGTCCGGAAGCTGGAAGGATGCGCTCTGGAAGCGAGCGCGGGGGACCACCGCTGAAGCTGAGGAAAAAAGCCGTGCGGCCCGGCTGGGAGCGTGAGCAAGTGGGCCGGGTGCACTTTGGCCATTGTCATTCCGCCTTTTCATTGTAAGGCACAGGCCAAAGCATGAATCACGCAGTCGTCAGTTTGTTGAAGGAAGGCCGCCACAAGATGCACGTGCATCTCATTGGGGTGGCGGGGTCGGGCATGAGCGGTCTGGCTCTCCTCCTGATGGAGCTGGGGCACAAGGTCAGTGGCTCGGACAAAGTGACGACTCTCGAGACGGAGCGCATGGAGAAGAAGGGGCTCATTTTTCACTGCCCGCAGAGCGAGCGCGAGGTGGAGGGCGCGGACATGGTCATCTACTCCAGCGCGGTGAAGCCGGGGAATCTGGCCTATGACGCTGCCTACCGCCATGGCATCCCATTGGTGCGACGCGCGGAAGCCCTGGCGGCCATCATGGCGCGGAAGCATGGTGTGGTGGTGGCGGGAACGCATGGCAAGACGACAACTTCCTCCATGGCGGCTCACGTGCTGAGGGTGGGGGGTATGAAGCCATCTCACTACGTGGGGGCTGAAATCCCCATCCTGGGGAGCAATGCCCACTGGGATGGTGAGGGCGAGCTCTTCGTGGCCGAGGGGGATGAAAGCGACGGGACGCTGGTCAAGTTTGAGCCGCGGCATGCCATCATCCTCAATATCGAGGCGGAGC
>JBGGMQ010000107.1:0-4396 GCA_041287975.1 Verrucomicrobium sp.
CCCCGCTTTCTCAAGGTGCCTGTGCAGGACATAACCAAACGGACCTGCCTCGTAACAGCACACCACCTTGTGCGCCAGCTTCATTTGCCTGGCCACCCAGAGCTTGAATTCCTCAGGACCAAAGCGCTGGGCAGGCTGCGGAGCCGCTCCATCGACTTTGCGGCACACCACTTGCTGGCGCAGATGCACATCCACACCCAGGTAGATCACATCAGCTTTATCGGGCTCGACCCCGGCCTTCATGAGGTCACACTGGTCAATTTTTGCTTTGGAGGTACGTTACGTGGCCATGGGGTTGGTAAGGATGTATTGTTTCATTACCCTTCCTTTTTAGCACCGCTCGGCTGCGGTGCGACAACCCCATGGTATCTAAAGATTGAACTTCCAACAGAGCCTCACCAGTGATGTGGCTCGGGAGGCTTGAGTAGTTCGAGTGTTCCACTCGTTCAGTCGTGCGCCCCTTGAAGGGCTTCGTTCCACTACAGCGAACAAAGCAGCGCAGCGTGAGTGGCCTTCGCTGATGCCAGTCGCGTTTCAGCGCCTTTCTCGGTCAGACAGCGGTTGTGCAAAAAGCACAAATCGCCGCTCCTTGAACTCTACCAGAATGCGGTGCGCCGCCGATACCTCACACCGAGCCCACCAGTTCTCTCTTGGCTGCGTCGTCGTACGGCTCGATATGGACCACAACATCCAGGATGTGATGCTCGGAGGCCATGAGGCGCTTTTGCACTTGGTGTCCGATGCGGTGGCCTTCGGCGACGGAGAGGGTGCCCAGGACCTGGACGTGGATGTCCATGTGATAGCCGAGGCCGGACTTTTTCATGCGCAGTTTCTCGATCATTTCCACGCCTTCGACTTCGGAAGCGATGGCCCGTGCGGCGTCCTGCACTTCTTGGGGAGGGATGCCGTCCATGGATTCGTGCAGGGCGGTTTTGAGCAGGATGAATCCATTGACCCAGATAACACTGCAGCCCACCAAGGCGGCGATGTCGTCGGCCTTTTCCCAGCCTTCACCGCCGATGAGGGAAATGGCAATCCCCACGAGAGCGGCACCTGAGGTGATGGCATCGGCCCGGTGATGCCAGGCATCGCCCTTCACAGCGGTGCTGCCCGCAGCCTCGCTTTGCTTCAAGGCATAGCGGGACATCGTTTCCTTCACGACGATGACCAGGACGAGAACCGGAAGGGTGAACCAAGCCGGGGAGGTGTGCCGATGCAGGATGTTGTGGATGCTCTCCCAAGCGATGAGGCCACCGGCTGAAAGGAGGGACAAGGCGGAGAAAAGACCTGCCAGCTGTTCCGCCCGGCCATGTCCGTAGGGGTGGTCTTCATCAGGTGGCTTGGCGGCGACTTTAAGCCCGATCAGTACCATCACCGAGGCGACGATGTCGTTGATGGATTCTATACCATCGGCCACGAGGGCGTATGAGTGCCCGACGATACCGGTACCGATCTTAACGGCAGCGAGGGCAGCATTGGCGGCGATGCTCTTGATGACCGCTTGAATCGCGATGCTGCTCTTGGTCATGAGGTGGCGACTGGGGCGGGGGAAGGGTACTGAAGGGCTGCGCAGGCGTGGACCTTCAAGCATAGCACAGCTACCCATGATGTTTGCCAGAGCCCGGCAAGTCAACTTTCAGCACCTCTGATCGGGATGAATCCCGGCAGCTACTCCTCCATCAGCTTCAGCATGAGCTTCCGTACGACCTGGCGCTGGGTCATGTTGCCCTCACGTTCGAAGGCCTCGTCCAGATTCCTCAGCACGCGGGCGACCACGGTCTCAATGGTGGCAGATTCGTGCACGATCTCCTCCATGGAGGGATTCGCCGCGGGGTGGTGCTTGGCGACATCCTCAGCCAGCATGAAGCGGCCGCGGTTGAAGCAATCCACCAGCCAGGTCTGGCCGTCCTGTTCCACGCGGGCCAGGAAGTGGCCAGGGAAATTGCAGCCTTCGACTTTGATGCCGAGGCGTTTGCCCACCAGCATGTAAACGCAGGAGAGGGAGAGGGGGTTGCCCTGCCCGTTGGCCAGCACCCAGAGCAGGTTGCTGTTGTGGGCGGCGTAGTAGTCTTTGCTGTTGCCGCGCAGGCAGGCGTCCTGACCTCGACCTCCAAAAAGGTATTCGGCCAGCTTTCTTGCGTCGTTGGCGTTGCCTTTTTTCATGGCGAGGTCCGCCATTTGGTCAAGCTTGCGGCTCAACTCCTCGGCCCGGGCCTGCCAGCCGCTCAAGAATGCAGAGAGGTGAGCCAGTGCTTCTTCCAAGCGGGCCTCAGGGGTGGAGAGCCAGCGCCAGGAGAGCCAGGTGTCCTCAAGCTCCTCCCGGCACACAGGCGCAAAGATCTCGCTCAAGAGGCGTTCTTGTTCCTCTTCCAGGGGTTCGCCAAGCGCCAAAATTTGTTCGGGAAGCTCCTGACGAAGGGCTGCCAGACGCGAACGGACCGCCTCACGAACTACCGGAGTATCATCGTCCAGCAGCTTCAGAAGGTGACGCAGATCAGTTTTCGTGGACTGCATAAAGAATCTTTAGCAAATCGCAGGGTTCAAAGCAAGCGGGAACCTTGACGCTGAGGGCTATGCGAAAGGTGTATGAAGTTCATAACAATGACATGGCGTCGACGTCCCAGGTGACGATGACGTCCTCCGGGAAAGTCATCTCGGACAATGTACGCTGGAGATGGGCAACGAGGGGGCGAATTTTCTCCGTACGGATCATTAGCTGGAAGCGGTACTGGCCATGGGCCTTTTCAAGAGGGCAGGGACAGGGCTCGCCCATGATGACTCCGGGTGGCAGTCCTTTCTTGATCCGCCCGGTCAGAGTCTGCAGCGCAAACTCCGCGTGGCTGGCCTCTTTGCCCCGAGCCCCGATGAGCACGACGTGGACGTAGGGCGGGTAGCGCCACTGCTGGCGTTGCTCCAGTTCCTGCTCAGAAAAGCCTTCAAAATCTGCGTGCCGGGCGAACTGGACGGCGGGGCTGTGGGGCGTGCTGGTCTGGATGAAGACCTCGCCATTCCGCTCGCCGCGACCAGCGCGGCCGGCAACCTGAGTGAGGAGCTGGAAGGTGCGCTCGGCAGCGCGGAAGTCCGGCATGCTCAGGGCGAGATCGGCATTGAGTACGCCCACGAGGGTGACGTTTGGGAAGTCGAGACCTTTGGCGATCATCTGGGTGCCGATGAGGATGTCGAGCTTCTGACTGCGGAAGGCTTTGAGCGTATCGCGCAGCTGGTTCTTCCGTTGCATCGAATCGGTGTCCACACGAGCCAGGCGGGCGGTGGGGAAGACGGTGCGGATGGTTTCCTCCGCCCTTTCCGTTCCGAAGCCGGTGAAGCTCAGTTTGGACTCGCCGCAAGCTTCACACTTGCGTGGGGCGAGTCGGCGCATGCCGCAGATGTGGCAGACGAGGCGGCTCTCTTTCTTGTGGAAGGTGAAGGGTACGGCACAGTCTGCGCACTGGCAGACAACGCCGCACTCCATGCAGGTGAGAGCGGTGTGAAAGCCGCGGCGGTTGAGGAAAAGGATGGTCTGCTCCCCTTTGTCCAGGCGACTCTGCACGGCGAGACGGAGCTTCTCACTGAGGATGCTGAAGCCGTCCTTGGTTTTGCGTTTCTCCAGCCGCATGTCGACGATTCGGATCAGGGGGAGAGATTTGCCGTCGGTGCGGCGCAGCATTTTCAGCAGCTCGTACTTGCCGCTTTTGGCATTCTCGTAGGTCTCCAGGCTGGGGGTCGCGGTGCCTAGAAGAACGGCGCAACCTTCCAGTTTGGCGCGGACCACGGCGAGATCTCGCGCCTGATACCGCGGGGCTTCCTCCTGTTTGTAGCTGGGCTCATGCTCCTCATCCACGATGATCAGGCCGATGTTTTCCAAAGGCGCAAAGATCGCGCTGCGGGCTCCGATGACGATGTCCGCACGGTTTTCATGAATCTTGAACCACTCGTCGTGGCGCTCGCCATCAGAGAGGTGGCTGTGCAGCACGGCAATGCGCTGTTTGCGCTCAGAAAAGCGGGACTTGAAGCGCTCGATCGTTTGGGGCGTGAGACTGATTTCCGGTACCAGGACCAGCGCGGTTTTGTTCTTCTCCAGCACGCGACCAATGGCCTGAAGGTACACCTCCGTCTTGCCGCTGCCCGTGACGCCATGAAGGAGCATGGGCTTGGATTCCAGTGGCGACTCCACGGCCTTCAGCACTCCGGCATAAACGACGGACTGTTCCTCTGTCAGTGTGAGTGGGGTTGAGGGCATGAACTCCTCTTCTTGAAAAGGGTCACGCTCCACGCGCACCTCACTGCGGGTGACGAGGCCCTTTTTCACCAGCACATGCAATACTTGGGTGGCGCGAGGCAGTTGTTTGCGCAGGTAGCTGAGAGTGGATTCGTTGCCGTTGGCGATGAGAAGATC
>JBGGMQ010000108.1:0-3409 GCA_041287975.1 Verrucomicrobium sp.
TGTTCATCAGCTTAAGTCGCAGAGGGGAGGGCTTTTTACCTGGATAAGGCTGCCGGAACAGGCACTTCGAATCGCACCATTGTGCCCTTGCTGGGCGAGCTTTGGAAGGAAACGGTGCCGCCCAGGGATTTCATGCGCCGGGCCAAATTGTCGAGACCATTGCCCGGAGTCACCTTTTGGGAGTCATAACCGCGTCCATTGTCGGTGATCACAATGGTGAGATGAGGATCGGTGAACTCCGTGCGCACAGCGATCTCCGTTGCCGACGAGTGCTTGATGGCGTTGTTCAAAGCTTCCTTCACGGCCAGGGTG
Source organism: Verrucomicrobium sp. (assembly GCA_041287975.1). Lineage (GTDB taxonomy): Bacteria > Verrucomicrobiota > Verrucomicrobiia > Verrucomicrobiales > Verrucomicrobiaceae > Verrucomicrobium. Next base: position 313 of record JBGGMQ010000108.1, read on the forward strand.
ATGTTGTGGCGCACTTCGCTGGTGACACGGCGTTGGCCGGGCAGCTCACAGGAATGAATGCGGCAGCGGATCCGGGCCGTGTCGCAGAAGTTCTGCGTGAGCTGGCAGATGTACTCCACCAGAGCTTCCAGGTGATCGTGCTCGGGATTCACTGTCCACACCGTTTGATAGAGCGCGGCCACCAACTCGCGCGCCATGCCGGATATACGTTGGAAGCTCTCCCGCGAAGCATCGCTCTGCGGTTCATTCTCTGCCAGACCGCTCATCAGGGAAATGTGGGTCAGTCTTGCGCCGAGGTCATCGTGAAGATCACGTGCAATGCGCAGGCGCTCCTGTTCTACGATGCGGTCCTGCTCAAGCCGTGTGAGATGCTGACGGATGCGCCACCGGATGATGGTGCGGCACACCTGCCAGAGCAGAAGCCCGCCAGCGAGCGAGCCGACGGTCCAGAACCAAACGCTCCTCCAGAAGGGCTTCAGCACCACCAATTGAAGTTGTCGAGGTCCAGCGAGAGAATTGCCAGTGGGGTCCAGCTCATCACTCCAGAAGGTGTAGGTGCCAGAGTTCAGCCGCCCGTAGTTGACGTCGAAGCGGTTGCCCATGCCGATGTCATACATCTCAGCCCAGGCGATGGAAAGGTTTTCACCCGGTTCGACGCGCGGTGCTCCGGCCCGCAGCAGGTTCCACTCAGCGTGTGCGCCGGGATCGTCATCCACAATGCACAAGGCTTCGCCCGTGATCGTCGACACCACCCTGGCCATGGAGGGGCGTGTGCCGCTGCGCCCCCAGCCGTTCGCGATGGAATGGTCACTCCCGCCTTCAGATCCGGATTCATAGACGAGCCTTGCTGACTGGGCACCGGTGCCAGTGAGTTTCAAGGCTTGAACGGCGTAGATTCCCATTGCAGTGGGGGGGCCGGAAGAGGAAATAGCGATGGTCACAGATGCAGCGCCAGCGGGCACACGCACGGTCTCCCGTCGTTGAGTAAAGGTGGAGTGTTCGACAGCACTGCGCCAGCCAGCACTGCTGCCATCCACCGGGAACAGCCGCTGTCCCACCTGGTCCACTGCGGCGTCAGCAAAGCGTACGATCAGGCACATTTCACTGCTGATCTGGCGCCACGCTTCATCCACGCCCTCTAGTTTGAAGCGCATGCGCCGGCACGCTTCCGGATTCTCTTGGGCAGACTTCCCGAGCCGGAAGCTGACGCTTTTGGAGAATGCCGGAATTCTGAACTTGTCCTGAGAGGGGGGGAACGGCTTGCCGTCCACCATCACCTCCACCGGTGCGGCCGGAGGGGGCAGTGACGCAGACGACACTGGTTGCGCACCGAGCAGCGCCATGACCAAGCCGCCGTGGAGCAGCGACGCGGCAAGCCATGGGCGGGCATGATGGCGAGACCGGTGTGGTGGGGAAGGGGATGCCGGAAGCGGGAGCACAGACGACGCTACCTTATATGCGAGGACGTGTCACTCCCCGGGGATTCGGGCAAGGGCAATCCAGATCGTCTTTGTGGTGAGGCGCCCCCAACTCAACAGTTACGCAGAAGCGGTGAAAGTTTCCGCCATGCTCCTGTCGTATCCCAAGCCGTGGTTCTCCTGCCGCAGTTCCTCACGAAGAAGACAATGAAGGTGGCGCTTGGTGTCCTCCTCATGAGTCTGTGCGGCATGGTGACGGCTCACGCGATCGAGACCGAGCAGCCGCCTCCATCGTCGGATGAATGTGAAGCGTTGCCCCAACCTTTGAAGCCTGAGGTCTTTGAGGGTTTGCTGGCCAATCCACCCTTCACCCGTTCTTTGGGCCACTCCGATTCCCTCATCCTCACCGGAGTCGCGCGTTTTGAGAACGAAGTTTACGCCACGCTCTACGATACGAAGACGATGCAGTCCCAGGTGATCTCTCAAAAGCCCAACTCCGAGGGGTGGCAGTTGATTGGCATCGGAGGTGATCCTTCAAAGATGCACACGTGGACAGCCCGGATTCAAATGCGAGGCGGAAAGGTCGCCTCCATTCGCTACCAAAAGCCACCGCCCAAATCTGGGAGGATGGTGTCAGGTGCCGGCGGGTCGATGGGAGGGCCCGGGGGCAATGCTCCGCCTTTGAGCGCGTCCCAGATGGCGGAGGCCAAACAGGCTGCAGTGAATTACCGCGAAGGCTTCAGCTCTGATGGTTACCCCCGGCAGCCTCCGCCTGAGATGGTGGAAAAGCTATCTCGCATGAGTGTCGACCAGCGTGAGACCCTCAACCGCCAGATGATCGGCCTCAGCAACCGCGGCCTCGGCCTTGAGGAGCGCCGCCGCATCTACGAGGATATGGTGAACCGCTCAATTCAGGAGAGGCGTTGAGGCACAGGCTTGTGTATTCGTCGGACCAAGCAATCCGAAGCGGCGGTGGGGGCGATCAACTGGTGCGCGCGGACCGATGCGCACATTTACAGATTCAGCGTTTGCCGTTAACTTGCGAAGGCTTCGGGATACGTACCTTGCCCGTTGCGGGATCGACATAGTAAGCTGTAACAAAGACCAGCAACCGCCTGGTGTAGAGGACGGTTTCCGAACTGATGGTGCGACCCGCTCCGTCCGTTTCCTCAACGATCTGCTTGTCTATTCTGGGGTTCATTTCCAATACCACCGTCTGTCCGGGGGGCAGTGAGGTATTTATCTTCACTTTCCGTTCGGTGAAGATGGGCTCCTGCCAGCCGCTCTTCTTGTGCTTCACAAAACCCTCGAACTCCACGATCTGTGAGGATACATCCAGCGCAATCTGATCGTCCTTCTTTATTCTGGGAGTCACCGCGAGGGTGACTCCGGGGTTCCGGGCGGCTTCCTTGTTCTTTTCATCCTTGTAAGTAAACTTTCGGACGACTTCGACCCGGGCCTGCTGACCGGATTTTGTTGTGATCGAGGGAGCAGAGAGAAGGTCCACCCCCTTCCTCTGGTTGAGGCTCCTGATCAGCACCTGGAACTGAGGATCGGTGAGAGTGGCTATGAGGCCGGGCACCTTCTTGGGAGCCACGTCCAGAGGTGCAGGCAGTGGTTTGCCGTGGGAGGTACCGGCGTTATGCTCGCTGAGTTCAACAAACTTGGCCTGGATCAGG
>JBGGMQ010000109.1:0-5442 GCA_041287975.1 Verrucomicrobium sp.
AACACGATGGTTTGAGGTGACAATTCCCTCGTGCGGTTGGCAATGTAGAGACCATCCTCATCAGGCAGGGTGATGTCGGTAATTACGAGGGTGGGGTGGAGGGCGCGTACCTGTTCCATGGCGGAGGCGGCGTCCTGAGCCTCACCACAGACTTCGATCTCATCCATGTCTTTGAGTAGCTCAAGCGCGGCAAGACGGAAAGCTTTGTTGTCGTCCACAAGAAGCACTCGTGGGCGCGACGAAGACTCGGGTGACGAGGCTGGCAGTTCAAAGTTTGGTGCGTTCATGGGTCACGGTTGCCAGGAAGGGGCGGTTGACGAGCATCGCACCTCGAGACGGCCTGAGCGGTCACCTGAGGGATGTTTAAGGGAGGGAGCTGAGCATGTTGGGAATACCGCCCCCGACAGGTGAGGGGAGCCGCGCAAACCCTTTGCTACGGAGTCGCGGGTATGTTGACGGGCCATGGGGTAGCACCGCTCAGCTGCGGTGCGCCAGCCCCATGGTACCTTCAGTCGGCGTATTGAACGACTCGCGCCGCGCCCGCCCCTCTCACCGGCCGTTCCCGCCTCCAAACAACCGTAGCAGCTTTTGGAGCCCCTTGGCCAAACGACTTTGTGCCCTTGCATCACCGGGCATCTTCGCGGCCCCCGCGGAGTTCTCGACACTGGTGGCATTGTCACCATCTACCACAGCCTCCCTTTTCCGGTCGCCCTTGGGTTTCCGGACAAAGGGCACAATGGACAAACTGGCAACGCCGATCCCGAGCAGCCGGGAGTCAGCCCCACCCTCTCCCGATACATGAGAAGCTCTCGCCGTTCCGGGCACATGAAAATGAACCCTCACCCTGCCTTGGGAATTCTCCAGCACCTCCCGGGGAATGACTGCCTCAAGCTGGACTCCGCCTTCATGCAGACGCCGCTTCACCACTGGAGTGTGGTCTTGAACCTGAACCTTCAGGGTTTCCAGCGCTTTGTCTGATATCGCGTGCCGCACATGACAGCGCAACATCCCGTCTCCAGCTCCGTCCCAGAGGAGATCAATGTAGGACTCGCAGGTCGGCCCCGTCCACCGGAAGGGTCCAGTCGAATCCCGTTCCGGTGCGTACCAGCCAGCACCTGCAAATGGCCGGTCAATCTGGAAGTGGGTGGCCGGTTGCAACGGAGAACTCCCGGTTGCGGCCGATGCCTGGACAGTTGTTGGCGAATCCTGCGATGGTCGGCGAGGGACCTGAAACAACGGTGCCTGCACCTGCATAAGGACCTCCACGGCAATCAACGGGTACGGCGTCGTGCGGCGTGGCGCGATGGTTTGAATGGACCGCGGCGTATTGAGAAAAATCACGAGCGTGTTCCCCCTGACAGGAACTGCTCGGGCCAGTCTCAGCCCTTTCGGTTCCGTCTGGAGACCGGCGCCAAAAAGGGGCTCCACCCCTTCTTCAACGGCAAAAAACTCGTGGACCGCCTCCGGCCCGTCAAATCCCACGGGTGCCAGATAGAGGAATCCTTCAATGGGCTTGTCCAAGGTCTTGAGGTGGGGGCCGCGCTGCTGGGAAACCACTCCTTTGACTGGAGTGTGCAGAAGTAGCGGAGTATCAAGTTCCACCTCATTGGACTGCAACTGCCTGGTATATCGTTGCACGGCTTGAAGATCTGACAAGGCGCCAAAGCGTTGTTCAAAATCCGGGTGCTCCCTCAAAAGAGCTCCGCCGAAAACGTGCAGCATATTTTGCAGGGCTTCCTGCCCCGTATTTACGCGAACAAACTCCCCCCACACCTCCGGCAACGCCGGATCGGCGAGCAGCTCAAATGCACGCCGCGCCAACTTCGTGTTGTCAGGGAGGTCGTCCCTCAGAGAGGCTGGACAACCGTCGGGATAGTGATCCAACCCGAGGGCGGGCCTGATACAGTTGAAGGTGCCTGCGTTCTCCACGTAGCCCGGCAGGGAGCTCCTCAGAGCCTCGTACTGTTCCGATGGCAGGGCATTTTCCACCACCAGCATGGGGAAAGGCTCCTCGTTCAACATCGTGGCGTCGCAACCTGCAAGCAACGGCCTGAAACCCCAGGGAGAAACTTGGGAAACAGCCGGACCCGGCCCATCTGCCGGAAGGAGGAGGCACAGTGCATCTTCTACGGTGGGCTGTCCCGCATTGCATTCAAAGGACGTCTCTGGGCGGGTCATATCGGGAGGAAAGATACTGCAATTCTCGCAGGCCTACTTTGAGCGAACATCGGCAAGAATTCCATAGAACTCAGAATAATTTGAGTCGATCGAGGCAAAAGATCCCCACACATCGGGATGCCTCGTGAAGAAACTCGCGGCGGTTTCGTTGACGGATTCAATAATCCCATCAAATGAATACCCCGTGATTCGTCTTTTCCTTGGTCATGACTCTCGTGAAAGTGTCGCCTGGCACGTGGCCGCCCACAGCGCCTTGTCGCGCGCATCGGAGCCTGTCTCCGTGGCACCCGTTGCACTTTCCCAGCTCCAAAAGGTCTTCACCCGGCCGCCAGACACCAAACAGACCACGGAGTTCTCTTTCAGCCGGTTTCTGGTGCCCTGGATGTGCTCGTATGAAGGCTGGGCAATCTTCATGGACTGCGACGTACTGGTGCTGGACGACATCGCCAAGCTCTGGGCGCTCCGAGACGAACGCTACGCTGTGCAGGTGGTAAAGCACGATCATCAGCCCAGGGAAGCGGTGAAGTTCCTGGGCCAGCCCCAGACGAGCTACCCCAAAAAGAACTGGAGCAGCGTCATGCTGATCAATTGCGCCAAATGCACGGCGCTGACTCCGGAGTACGTGAATAGCTCCTCTGGATTGGACCTGCACCGCTTCAACTGGCTGGTGGGGGAACATCTGGTTGGCGAGATCCCACACCGCTGGAATCATTTGGTGGACTATGACGCCGAATTGCCACTCGAGGAGGTTTCCGTTTTGCACTACACCAGCGGTGGCCCTTGGTTTCCCGATTATGCAGGCTGTGGCTATGCCGAAGAGTGGCGGCGTGAAGCTTCGCATCTCCAATGGATCAATTGATCGCCGGCGCGGCCCTCAACGCACTTCCGCAGGCTCGATTCCCAGGGACGAAGATGTGCTTTTGAGACACCCGGTTTCAAGTTCTGGCGCGGGAAAAAAACCTTCGCAACCTTCGCCCCAGCCGGATGACTGACGACACCTTTTCTGTAGACTTCTGAGGTGCCTTTTTAGCCGGTTTCACTTGGGGAACTTTTGCGCCCGCGGGCAACTCAAGTTCGACCATGGTTCCCCGCTCGACCAGCTCGATCGAGCAGAAGCGGATCGCACGACGCCGTGGGTCATTGTGCAGAAGGATGTCGTTGTTGGAGACAAACTCCATCCAGACCTCTCCCTCACAAGGGGGAATTGGGATGCCAATTTCAAAGGCGTAGGGTGGCGAGGCGAGAGTGCAGATCAACCTGCCAGCGACGTAGACCTCCGTGCGGGCTCTTTCGCCAACGCTTGGATTGGTCAGTTCCAGTTTCAAACGCAGGCCGCCAATCGCGGCTGGATTTGCCACCCGGAGTGAAGCACGTCTCCCGGCCCAGCCGTCGCGATCAATGCCAATCGGACGAAGGCGATAGAGAAGCTGGACGTCGGTAGATTCGCCAAACGCGATGTGGCATGGACAGATTTCCTCGCCCAGGCCTTTGACTGCATCGTTGTAACAGGCACGGATTGCCTCCACGGATCTGAAATGGACCACGCCAGCATGAGCTGCCACGAGACGCCGCTGAAGGGTCGGGTCCTCTGGAGGAAAGGGAGCCGAGGCGAGACATTCGGCTTTACGCTGCTTTTCCAGAGTAGGATCACGCTCAAAGGTGCCTATGCTGCCATGCTTGGACTGCGTAAGCGGACCGGCCGGCAGGTAAAAGAAGTGACACCCTGAGAGAATCGACATCACAAAACTGCCTGCAATGTCATTGGCGCAGGAGTAGCGAAACCGCCTGCACAGATCATGCAACCGCAACAGAAATTGCCCGTCCCGCAGATGACCGCAGGAAACCACCCGCAGACCGGCGTTTTCATACGGTTTGTGCAGCTGCCTCACGTAGTCTTTCCAGTAGGTGCACACGACCACCGGCTGATACTCGGCAGGAAGTTCCACCAAACGCTTCGCAAAAGCTTCGCGATCGAAGTCAGTGTCCATCAACAGGGTGGACTTGTCAGGAAAGACAAGCGTGCCCCGCCTCTTCACCTCACCGACTTCCGGATGAAGGCGTCTGAACCACTCCTTCGCATACAGGTAGGTGGAGCCTATGGAGTGCACCACCGGCATCCCCGCCCGCTGGTAGATGGCCGCACTTTCTTCACGCACCGCCAGGTACACTGACAACCCGCATTGCAGATCGTAGTCATAGGCTTCGCTCAAGTCATACGGAATGGCGTGCTCGATCGCGAAAGGCAGCGGCTCGTCCAAAGGCAGCCCCGCATACTGCTTGATCACGATGGCGTTGCCATGAAACTCGTTCATATGCGCATATTCATCCCAGTCCAGGGGACGTTCCGCGCAGAGCTCTTCCAGATTGGCCTGGTCGTAGAGCAGCCCTTCCAGGGGATCTCCAGTTGATGAACTGTCGCCCTCTTCCATGGTCACCAGGCGGGTGCGTCAAAGCGGGTATTGAAGAACGCCTCATCCGGAGGAGGAGATGGGTACAACCCCTTGTTCTTCAAAGTGTACAGCCCTGCCACCAAGTTCACCAACCGACGAGGAATTGCTGTCCCCGTCCGGACCGACACCCCGTGAATAGACAGGGGCGAGTTCATGAAAAACACTGCCGTATTGCGGCCGTAGCGCACCGTCCTCACGGGTTCAAGCTGGTCTTCCGAGATCGTGGTCGCAGTTTCAAAGCTGGGAGGAGGCTGCTTGACCCGATGCAACATCAAGTCCCCGCCCACCGACTCGTCTCCCGGAATGCGCATGTAAAACAGGCCGGTAAAGAGTTTGTTGTGGGCATCCAGATGCGCAGAACGGAACGAAACCGGCTCCTCGCTCACCACATTCAGTCCCGGCTGGCAATCCAGACACACATCTGGCAGGGAGGCCGCCAGAGGATCCCTGACCCCGGCGGTGAACTGATCAAGCGCATACCCCTTCTCAGATTCAAGCCAGGGATAAATCTGGCGGACCCAAGGGGCGAAAATCGCGGCCATTTCCTGGTAGAATTCCCTGGAGATATGCCAGCGCATGAATTCCTTCCAAAGCGGTGAAATCCCAGGATGATTCAGCCCCTCATAGGCCTGAATCTGATCCCGGTTGTACACGTGCTTGGCAGACCTCACCAGATCTTCGGCGGGATAGCTGGCTTCCAGAGCGGCGTAGACCTCCTCATCCAAGGCGTTTTCAATGACGATATGGGGATAGGGATCCCAGCGGACGTCCTCCGGCCTCGCCTTTTTCAGTACGCTAAGCTGGGCGGCGCCAA
>JBGGMQ010000110.1:0-4642 GCA_041287975.1 Verrucomicrobium sp.
CAAAAAACACTCAACCTAGAAACATTTATGACAGTCCCGACTCCTGGTAAAGCTCACGCTTTTTCGAATCAATACCCTTCGATACTGATCGTGCTAGGCATCATCGCCGCCGCACTCATTCCGGGAATCTCTCCCCTGAGGGCCGCTACGGATTACGTCTATGGGTTGCAGAACACCAACTTTAACTCTGGTGCACCCCCGATTATGAACCTTGTTCAGTTCGCCATTTCGGACGCTGCAACCAGTCCGACCCTTGCTTCTTCCATTGTGCTCGGCAATCTCGGCAGCTACATACCGGGCTACGGAACCCGCGGCAGCGAGTACATCAACGGACTCGCCATCGACTCCGACAGTAATGCCGCCTATTTCAACTACACCTACGGTGGCATCGACTCCGAAACGGGTCTCTCCACGCTCACCTTCAGTCTTTACAGGGCGGCGTTCGATTTCTCCACAAACACATGGGACGTCGGCGCGGTGGGCGGAACCTATGGGAGTTTCACGGTAAACCAGGGGACCGGCGCTCCTCTTTCCCAAACTGTCACAGGGGGTGCCTGGCCTGTGGGGGATTTTGAGAATGGCTCTTATTACAGCAGGGGACAATTCACGGATTATATGTTCCGTCTCGATCTAGACCCCACGGGCACAGAAGCAAACTCCATTACGCTCATTCCAAACTTCGACGGTCTGCCAACCACCGTTTATGGTGGAGGTGATGTCATTATTGATAATGGTCAGCTCTACACCGCCACCCTCGACGGCACCACCACTGAGTTTACCGTGTTTATGCGCCGCGACCTTGACGATATGCTGGCGGGCACGGGGTCCGCCACCGTCATCGATATCGACAGCATCATTCCAACGGCGACGTATCAGGCCCTTCAGATTGCCGGCTTGGGTGACTCCCCTTACATTTACGGCCTAACCCAGTCCGGAGGCCAGGTTTTTGTCTTCACCAACCCAGAAGGCAACACTGCGAGCGAATTGGGCATCCAATATGTAGGGTCGATTAATGACTTCCTCAACGGCAGTGTCATCGCGGATCTTTCCAGAGGATTGAGCTCTCCCATTGCCGTCCCAGAGCCGGGCGGAGCGGCGTTGCTGATGACTTTTGGGATGATTGCGCTGCTGCGGAGAAGAAGACTGGTGGCTTAGTCCAGAGCTTATTTGAAAAGGTGACCCGCATCTCTGTGGCTCCGGCAAAGTAGTGTCAGGGCTTTAACCTGAGCCCGCGTTACCCACGTCTTCCAATGCCAGGATAAATCCTGGCACTACTTTGATACTCGCGCAGGCACTGCTTTCCCTTCCGGCGATCGACTTTTTCAAACATGCACAGCAGACTGCCAGGCTGCACTGCGTAGGTAAGTTTCGCTTTTGCCGACAAAAGTCATCCGAAAGGATGACAGATCAAATTCTGCCAACCGCTTCACGCTATCAACTCATTGATCACGTGCCCGTGCACATCGGTGAGGCGGCGGTCAATGCCGTTGTGGCGAACGGTGAGTTTTTCATGGTCGATGCCCAGAAGCTTGAGCATGGTGGCGTGGATGTCATAGACCTGGGTGGGATGATCTCGATCCAGGGGTTTGTAACCCCAAAGGTCGCTCTCCCCGTAGGTGACGCCGCCTTTGATGCCGCCGCCGCAGAGCCAGTTGGTGAAGCAATACGGATTGTGATCTCTGCCAGCGCCGCCTTGGGTGGAGGGCATGCGGCCGAACTCGGTGGTCCAGAGGATGATCGTGTCCTCCAGCAGGCCGCGTTGTTTTAGATCAAGGATCAAGGCGCTGACCGCTTTGGCCATGCCCCAAGCGAGGGGGCCGTGATCGCGCTCAATGTCCTCATGGCTGTCCCAGTTGCGGCGAGGGAAGCCGTTGTCGTTGCCGCTCCATATCTGTACGAAGCGGACGCCTCGTTCCACCAGGCGTCGGGCCGCGAGGCATTTGCGCCCCATGCCATCGGCCTCTTCCGCAGCATTGATCTCCGAGGGCCAGACTTTGCGATGCTCCTGGATGCCGTACATCTCTTTGACAGCAGCAGACTCCTTTGAGATATCAAGGGCCTCCGGTGCCGCGAGTTGCATACGTGCGGCCAGTTCGTAACTGCGGATGCGGGAGTCGAGACGTGAGTCGTCCGAATGCATCGCGGCGTGATGTTGGTTCAACTGGCGCAGCACATCCTGCGCATCCGCTTCGGACCGGGCGGTGATGAACTTGCCAGCCTTGTGAGGGTAGAGGTCCGCAATGGGCGTGTCTGCCCCCGGATAGATGATGGTGCCCGCGTGCTGGGAAGGCAGAAACGCGGCGTCCCAGTTCTTGGGCCCGTTAGAGGCGAAGCCGCGATGATCAGGCAGAACGACGAAGGATGGCAGATTGTCACTCAGCGAGCCCAGTCCGTAACTCACCCATGATCCCATGCCGGGAAAGCCGGGAAGGTTGAAGCCGGTGGCCTGCAGCAACGTGCCTTGAGAATGCACGCCCGTCTTGCCGACAAGATTGTGCACAAAGGCGAGGTCATCGACACAAGCCCCCAGTGGAGCGACGACCTCGCTGAGTTGTTTGCCACTGACCCCATACGGCTTGAAGTCCCACACCGGCTTCTTCCAGGGACCGAGCCCATTCTGAAAGGCCTCAACGGGTTCGCCAAAGTCCGAAGGCTGACCATGCCGTTTGATAAGCTCCGGCTTGTAGTCGAAGAGATCCACATGACTGGCAGCACCAGCCATGAAGAGCTGGATGACCCGCTTGGCCCGTGGAGGATGCATGGCCTCGGGTGGTCGTCGCGCGGCGGCTGCCGAGGCGTCCGATTGAAACAACGAAGCAAGGGCGAGAAGCCCGAATCCCTGGCCGGAGGTGGCAAGCATCTCGCGACGGGACAGGCCACGCGGGCTGACGGGAGAGGACTTGTGAAAGGGGTTCATGACGTGAATTCAGTTCAGTCCACAAAGGTGAACTCATTGAGGTTCATGATGACCCGGCAAGTGCCAGCAAGGCCATGGTGAGCTGCGTGAGCGGAGAGGGTTGTTAACTCCTCAACCTCGGGAGGACGCCCCAAGGCGAGAGTGAAGGCCCGGCTGACCTGGGCCTCCAAAGACAGACCGTGCACTTCCGCCTGCACCCGCTCTGCAAAGTGCCTCGCCATGGTGACTGTGAGGCCGTTGTTGAGCATGGCCAGCGCCTGGAGGGGTGAGAGACTCTCATTCCGCTTGTCCACACGCATAGAGGGGTCGGCACAGTCCAGCACCGTCATGAAGGGCTGTTGCTGGCTGCGGACAATGAAGCGGTAGATACTGCGGCGGTGGCTGCGCGGATCCTCCGGATCATGCAGGTGGTACTGGTAGTGCGGCGAGTGCTCCGGCTTCTCCACAACAAAGTCCTGGAAGCTGGGTCCCCCCATCGTGAGATCCAGACGACCGCTGACGGCCAGGATCGTGTCGCGCACGGCTTCGGCCTCCAGCTTGCGCCGGTTCTGCCGCCAGAGCAGGTGGTTGTCCGCATCCACTTTGAGCGCCGTGGTCGTGGCTTCAGCCGGGGCATCCGACGACTGGCGGTAGGCCTGACTCATGACGATGAGTTTGTGCAGGCCTTTCATCGAACCCTGGAGGTCATCCCGGAAAGTGGCGGCGAGCCAGTCGAGCAAGGCGGGATGGCTGGGCACGCCCCCCATGCGGCCGAAGTCATTGGGCGTGTCCACCAGCCCCCTGCCAAAGTGGTACTGCCAGACACGATTGACGATACTGCGCCAGAGCAGCGGGTTCTCCGGTCTGCTGATCCACCTGGCCAAGGCCGCACGACGTTGCCCTTCATCGGCCGGGTTGGGACAATCGTAGTGCCCCATCTGGCGCTCAAAGGCGGCTATGGGCCCTGGTTTCATCTCCTGGTCGGGAGACTTCACATCCCCGCGCTTCAACAGATGCACTACGCGAGCGGTTCCACCGCTGGCTCCCGTGCCGGCAAAGTTCCCCGTACCGTAGTGCACCGTCCCTGCATAGACGATCTGAGGAGCAGGCATGGCGGCAAGTTGCCGGGTCTTCTCTGCCAGTTGTTCTTGTGCTTGATCAAGTTCCTGGCGAAGCGATGCGGGAGTGCGGTGAACCAGCAGATCCGTGCGACGGGATTGGAGCGACACCAGGGCACCGGGATCAGGATTGGCTGCCAGCCCTGGGGCAATACCGTCCACCAAGTTCTGCCGGGACCACCGGGGCCGTGCCTCGACGGCATCCAGTGCAGAGACCGGCCTGCCGGACGCAAGGTTGTTTCCTGAGGTATCAAGCACCTGGAGTTCGGCAAGAGCCAGAATGTAGTCCTGCTGGCGTTCCGCAAGGCGGGTGGCAGTGAAGCGAACGTAGCGACCGGAGGCGCCACCCGTGGGGAACGTTTGCAATGCCGTTCCAGGATTGGGATGATCGCGGTCTTCGTGGCGAAGGGTGAAGTTGGACGAGGCGAAAGAGGCATCGTCACTGAGTTCGACCCGATAGCGAACTGGAAAGCCGAATCCGGCACCGATGCCATTGAAGGTGTCGTGGCAAGGAGCCAGCACGATCTTGTCCACGGCCACGGCTCGCCCCAGATCCACCTGCACCCACTTGCTCGCATTATGTACCGGACTGATGGCGCTGTGATAGCCGTATTCGGGTCGCGCGTTG
>JBGGMQ010000111.1:0-6218 GCA_041287975.1 Verrucomicrobium sp.
ACTCCGCCGCCGCAAAGGAGGACTGCGAGGCGATCACTCCCAGGTTTGGGAATCTTGCCAGCTCTGCCGTAAGATCCTGCACAAAGCCCACCGCCAGCCGCCCGTCATCGGGCAACCCCGACAGATTTTCGAAGGGCAGCAAGGCAATCTTGATGGCGCGGTCGATCACCCTGTTTTTCTAACCGATCAGCGATGGATTTCCACTGAAACTCGATTGGATGTGGACACGGTGACACGCAGAACCCAGACTGGGGCGATTCTCACAGCGACAACCTTCCCATCGACTCCATATGAAACTCAAGACCAGTGCCGGCATGCTTCTGCTCGCCATCTATCTCATCCTCATCGGCATCGCTGCGCTTTTTAACGTGAAGCTGGGCCAGTTTGAAATCGTCAAGCCCATCCTCGCCCTTCTGGCTGGTGTTCTGATTCTCATTGGTCGATAATGGCCTGATAAAGAAAGAGCCGCTCCTGTATCAGGAGCGGCTCTTGAATTTTCAGCCTCTGGCTAAGTGTGCCTCATGCTCACTTATTTCTTAAACGGGCTCTCGACCAGCTTCTTGAAGGAAGCCTGGGCGGCTGCGGCGGCTGCTTTGGGGCCGGTCAGTTTGATGAACACGGGGGCATCTTTCCCCACCAGGATCGCGCCCAGCATGCTGTAGTCAGCGCGAGGGGTCTTGGTGCCACCCATGGGAGGGCCGTCGAGGTAGGTGCCCGTCAGCGTCAGCAGCGTCACTTTGGTTCCGCTGAGCTCGAGCTCTTCCTTTTTGATCTCAGGAGTTCCTTCGAACTGACCCACCCAGCGTCGCACATTGGCATCCACATCGCCCCCTTGGCCGGAGCCGAAGTGGTAGAATTTGGCTTCCATCGGCGTGCCGCCTTCCACAGGGTGGGCGAGTACGGCCTTGGTCATCATGCCGGTGTTCTGAGCCTCCGTCCAGGGAGCGGCCACAGCGAAGGTGAAGTCGCCGACGGTGACCGTTTTGTCTTCCGCGCGAGCGGTAACGGTGACGAGGGCAGCGAGAACGGTGGTGGCGAAGAGTGCGAATTTCATAATCTGTTGATTTGAAGGTAAGAAAGAAAGTCGTGGCAATGCAATGATGTCCGGACAGAAAAAGAGGGACAAGGGTGGCGGCAGCTTGTCGTCTGCGGCGGGGTCCCTTGTCCCTCGATGAATCAAAAGCCTTTGAAGACCTGAGAATTACTTCTCAACCTTCATCGTGCCCTGCATGAGCATCCAGTGGCCAGGGAAGGTGCAAAGGTAGGGATAGTCGCCTGCTTCAGTAGGAGCGGTGAACTCCACGAAACCCGTCTGGCCGGGTTGGATGAGCTTCGTGTGGTGCAGGATGTCCGGGGACTCAGGAACGTAGTCCTTGGCCATCGCCTGGGGATCGCTCAGCATCGCATTGGCGAGTGCACCCACCTTCATCAGGGTGCCGGGTTTGATGACGAGGAGGTTGTGCGGCTGCGGGACGGCGCTCTTGTTGTCCAGAGTGAGCTTCACTTTCTGGCCAGCCTTCACGGTGAAGGTCTTCTTGTCATACATGAGCGGGTTGGCGGCGTCAGGCTTGAGCAAGACGTCCAGGGCGTCTTCAGCTTGGGCCATGGCGGTGAGCATCGTCAGCGAGCAGACGGCAGTGAGCAGATTGCGGATCATTGTTCAGCGTAGGGTGGTTGGTATTCCTGGCCTCCAAGGCGGGGGCAGACAATCAACGGACTCAGTGGCACGTGTTTTGCAAACGAAAAGCGCATGGAACCGTTCCCTGAATTGCGCTGTATCAAGGATTCCGGCCCAGACAACCCCGGGAATTCCTTTTGAGAACGGGGCTCAAAAGTGCGATAGTTCCAGAATCTCGGGACGTATCTCTCATCAAGCCATCTGTCTCGTTACCACCCACTTACGCTGCCATGTCGACCCCCGCCGCCCAGGTTTCCCGCCGCGCTTTTCTGCGCGGAGCCAGTACTCTGCTTGCCCTGCCTGCCATGGAATCTTTTGGTTTCAAGGCCTTTGCGGCACAGAAAGCTCCGGAAGCCATCACGCGTATGGCGTTCCTGTACATCCCCAACGGAGTGAACGTGCACAAGTGGAAGGTCAGTGGGGAAGGCGCTGATTACCAGCTTTCCCAGACTCTCCAACCTTTGTCGGGGTTGAAGAATCATTTCTCGGTCATTTCCAACCTGGCCCACGACAAAGCGGAGGCCAATGGTGACGGCGGTGGCGACCACGCCCGCGCCACGGCGACCTACCTGACTGGCTGTCAGGCCAAAAAGACCGCTGGCTCCGACATTCGTATTGGCCAGAGCGTGGACCAGATTGCTGCCTCTCATCTGGGGCACATGACACGTCTCGGTTCACTGGAGCTGAGCACCGACGGTGATCGCAGTTCCGGCAAGTGTGACTCCGGCTACAGCTGCGCCTACCAGTTCAACCTTTCCTGGAAGACGGAATCCATGCCCATGGCTCCAGAGATGGATCCCCGGCTCGTCTTTGAGCGTCTTTTTGGCACCGTGGCCGCCTCCGGCGGTTCACCCGAGGCCATGCGCCGCAACAAGTACCAGAAAAGCATTCTGGACTTTGTCCTTTCCGACGCAAAGAGCCTGCAACGCCGACTTTCCGGCAGCGACAATCGGAAGCTGGACGAGTACCTCTCGTCCGTCCGCGATATCGAGCAACGCATCCAGAAGGCGGAGACCATGACGGTCACCCTCCCAAGTGGCGTGCAGGTGCCCGCAGGCGTGCCTTCCACCACCCAGGAGCACATCCGGCTCATGTTCGATCTTCTCCTGCTGGCTTTCCAGACAGACTCCACCCGCATCGCTACGTTCCTGATGGCGCATGATGGTAGCAATCGCAGCTTCCCTGAGATTGGGGTACCTGATTCTCACCACAACATTTCCCACCATCAGAACAACCCCGAGAAGCTGGAAAAGATTGCCAAGATCGACCAGTTCTATGTCCAGCAGTTTGCCTACTTCCTTGAGCGCATGCAGGCTTCGAAGGAAGGGGACAAGTCCCTGCTTGATACTTCCATGATCGTGTACGGCGGTGGCATCAGTGATGGCAATGCGCATGACCACGACCGTTTGCCTGTCATCCTCGCGGGCCGTGCCAACGGGGGGCTTAACCCTGGACGCCACATCAACCTCAAGGACAAGGTCCCCATGACCAATCTCTACCTGTCCATGCTGGACCGCATGGGCGTGGGTGCTGAGCGCATCGGCGACAGCACCGGTGTGCTGGATGGGATTTGATCTGACTTGATCTGACTTGATCTGATCGGAGGCGTTTTGAGGCCCAGGCATCCTGCCAAGCAGGATCTGCCTGGGTCTTTTTTTGGATCAAATATGGTCGAGGTGGGATGCAGGGGTTTTCTACGGGCAAAATCGGCTAAGCATGAGGTTTAGTTGTGGCTGAGGGAAGTGCTGGAGGAGTTTATCCTTTTTGGCAATCGTTGCGGAAATGATCGCCGAGGTGGTTAGTAAACTATGGCAGGTCACTGAAATAACAGCCGTTAGTGACCAGAGGCTTGTTTTTCTCTCATTCACGGGACTCCTTGAGTCACTGGTGAAAAAATGAGAGTCCCCCTTCGATCGCAACTAATTTGGCGCGCGGAAGTGCACTTGAATGTTTGCGGCTAGAACCTAGTTTGAGGGTGATGACATGTAAAAACTAAAGTTCAAAGGTGATGCAGGCGAAACGCAATGAGGTCCTAGATCTTGTCAGGGTTATAGGTATATTTTGCATCATGCTTTGTCACTCGCCTTTCGAGGGAGAGTCGGAGCATTATGGATTCAGATACGTGCGGGGTTTTCTTGCCTGTGGTGCGACGCCAGCTTTTTTTCTCCTGTCCGGCTATTTGGGATCTAGGAAATTGAAGGATGTCACGACATCCTTTGGGATGCTGCTGAAAGAGAAGTGGCGCACACTTGTGGTGCCATTCTTGTTCTGGAGCACTCTTGTGCTTTGCCTCGTGGGTGTCATCAAGGCAACGGGGTGGGCGGACTCTCTGAGCCGGCATGGATCCTACTTTGCTGTCGAGGGAACTCCGGGTTCGCTGGTCAGCGCATTTTTTGGCATTGGCAGGCCTCCTATTGCCTACCAGTTGTGGTTTGTGAGAGACTTGTTTCTGGTGAATCTGGTCGCGTTTGTCCTTGTTCGGCGTCTCCCAAGGATTCCATTTCTGCCGTGGTATTTGCTCTTCATTCCGCTGCCATTCTGCCGCTCACTGGGTTTTTTCCTCTTGGGTTTGCAACTTGCCTCGGTTGTTCCCCTAGAGAAGTTTCCCGGTGCCCGTCAGAGCTTCCTGTCAGCTGCATGCTGGTCGCTCGTTGGGTGGGCATTTGTATCCAGATGGATGGAGATTCCGCAACCCCTGGTTCAGCTGGGCAGTGCCATGTTCATATTGATGACAGCCCTCATCTTGGGCCGGCTTCCGTGGGCGCGCGTTCTGGCTGCTGCTGGCCCTGGAGTTTTTTTTGTTTCTGCGACCCACGAACCGCTTCAAACAGTTTTGGGCCGACTGTGGCAAAAGGCGGGGTTGACCGGGTACGGCACGTTTTTCTGCTTTTTAGCCATACCGCTGCTGACCTACCCGATCTGCCTCGCCGCCTATTTTCTGGCAAGCCGCTGGTGGCCAGGCTGGACGGCCATGGTCACGGGCGGACGACAAACTAACCCGGTCGAGATGGTATCACCCCCTGAGGACATTGTTCGACTGCCTGAGCCCAAGGCCCACACCACCGTTGGTAAATCGTTTAATGACGATGAGTTGTTGATCGAGTGCCAGAATTGAATTTCACCGCATCACTGTCGAAGTCACTCCATTGACAGTGATCGTCACCGGACCCGCCGCCATCCCAGCGAGATCGACAGTGATGGTCCGCTCAAAGGGGATCAGGGCCAGTGTGGCCATGGCATCTCTTGGGCGGGCCGTAATCACGGTCACCAGCACCGACTGGCCGTCTCGCTGTTGCTTCACCTCGCGGATACTCGTGGCTCCATCATTGAGCCAGCCTGTGATGACCACCTTCGCTAAAGGCTCACCGCTACCTGCCAGGCTGGCTCTGACGGTTTCCACGTGGGCCATTTTGTAGACGACCTTGGGATCAACTGGGAGGGCGGGGGGCTCGATCTGCCTTTCCGACGAACTGGCTGGAGAAGTTCCGCTTAAATCTCCGCCGACATGATTCTTCTTGAGGGACTGGCATGAAACTAGCGTGCAGGCCGTGACTGCGGCGGTCAAAGAGGCTTTGACTCGTCGAAATGCCGGGCGGTGAGGATGGGCAGAGAGGAGGCCTGGCATGGGAAAACGCGGTGCGGGTTTGTCGTCCATCGCGTCAGTTCAATACGGCTGCAGTCAGGGCATCCTATGCTCCCATTTGTCCAACTCAGTCATGATCGTCTTGTTGCCCTGTGTGACAACCCTGTCGCCTTTCGAAATGTAGTGGAAAAGATGCACGGATCAGATACAATTAGGTCCCTGAATTCAGGGGAAAGTCGGCCATTGAAATCCGGACGCGTCTCCGGAGCGCAATGCCATTTGAGGGGAGCGTGAGCGTCGATGCGGCAAATCGGAAGTTTTAGTAAGTTCGAACTCGCAACAAGTGCAGCTGGTGATCCGCTGACACTCCCCCGGTCGTTTGATGAGGTCGTTGTCCTGGCATTCGACCGCGAGTTCGACCGCTTGGTGGAGCTTCACTTTCCGGGTGAAGCCTTTACTTTGGAGACAGCGTTGCCTCCACTGGTGGCAGCGGAACAAGCTCAAGACGCAGTGTCAGAGTCCGCTCCGCAATTGGGCTCGCCCCTGTCAGCTCTCCCAGCGCTGGCTCTTGAGCGGTGGAAGGGCAGTGACCCCATTTTGGGCGAGGGTACCGAGCAGGGGGCTCCCTACTATGTGACCGCCTTCAAGGACGGCGAACTCCTGGAAGACTATGTGTCGCGTCGTGGTGGTCTCATCGCACCCACGACTTTCAGCCTGGTGTTGCGTCTGCTGGACGAACTCTTGATCCTGGAAGCCGAGTACGGTAGCACGAGCAGGATCCGCCTGGAGCGCATCCTGGTCGTCCTGGAAGACGAGAGCATCCTGAAGCTTCGCATCCTTGACCATGGTCGTTGGATGCCCAAAGAGACAAGGGCAGGAGACTCGTTCTTCATCGCTGATCCAGACGCGTCATCCATTGTTGCCGAGGTGTCGCTGGTCCTCTTCCGGCTATTGACC
>JBGGMQ010000112.1:0-5336 GCA_041287975.1 Verrucomicrobium sp.
AGCCTCGCTTAGGCTCGGCCAACCCTGGGCTGGGGTATGCATCCCCTACAGGGATGAGTTTCAAAATTTCGAACTGAGGTGTCCTGCTACCTGACTTCGTGTGGTTTGGAAAGAAGCCCCGTGGCCTCGTCAACGATGGAGGCGTAGTCCCTGGATGTTCCTGCCAGCACGATTTCAAGTCTACCCTCAACATCGTTGAAGTAGTAAAATTCGTATCCTTCTTCCAGCGTGAAGGGGTTTGGAATGTTAGCTCTGATGGAGCCGTCGGCGTTGAGGATGCGAGCGGCAGTTCGGGTGCCTGTCGATTCGATTACTGCTACACCTGGCGATTGCAATGAAAGGGCGTGGAGGACTTTGTGATCCAAGACGGCAGTGAGGTGACGAGGGCCAAAATTCCATGAGACCAAGTTGCCCGACCAGCTGAGGTTGGGAATCTCTATCTTGCACCTTAGCTCATTGGAAGTGAGTCTCAAGCTTGCGGCCACTGAGGTGGTGGGTGGTGAGGGCGTTGAAGGTGGGAGGGGGTGCAGTTGCTTCGCTGCTACGCGGGATTACAAATCCCGCCTCCTTGGGGGGTGTGGTGGTGAGACCTGGACGCACTATCACAAAAATCGCCCGGGTAGATGCTCTGCCCGCGGGATCGAAGCAATCTGACAACTTTCCCATTTTTGGGTTGACGCATCCCTTAGTGGTTGACTCAAGAAACTATAGAGCAAGTATCAGGGGTAATGCCTCTCCCCTAAGCCATGAATGCCGTTGTCATCGTCTGGTCCATGGCGGCGGCGATTTCGCTGACGCTGGGGGCGGTGCATGCCGTGGTGTGGCTGATGGACCGAAAGGCCTGGGCGAACTTCTCGTTTTTCATGGCCGCCGTTGCCATGGCGGCCGTGGCGGCATGTGAGCTGGCGCTCATGCACACCGCTTCGCCGGCACGGTACGGCGAAATCCTGCGCTGGGCGCACTTGCCGGTTTTCGTGCTGATTGTCAGTGTGGTAGGGTTTGTCCACTGGCATTTCAGAACGGGGCGTCGCTGGCTCGGCATCGCGGTGGTGGGAGTCCGGCTGGCAAGCCTGGTGATGAATTTTTTTCAGGAGATTAACCTGAACTACCTTGCCTTATCCTCCCTGAAGCCCATTCGCTTCTTGGGTGAGCAAGTTTGGATCGTGGGAGAGTCGCTTCCAAACCACTTGACCCGTGTAGGTGAGTTTGGCTCGCTGTTGATGTTCATTTTTGTCCTGGACGCCTCCATCAGTCTCTGGCGAAAGGGTGGGTATGAGAATCGTCGGAAGGCTGCAACTGTCGGGGCGAGTGTGGTCTTGTTCATTTTGGTGGCGGCAGGGCTTTCAGCGATGATCCACACCCACAAGGTGGAGATGCCGTACCTCGTCAGCTTGCCGGTCCTGGCAATTGTCGTGGCCATGGGGAGCGAACTCAGTCGCGATGTGCTGCGCGCAGCCCGCATGGCGGAGGAACTTCAGGCGAGTGAGGAGCGGGTGAGCCTGGCAGCGGAGGCGGCAAAGCTGGGGATCTGGGTGTGGAATGCGGCTACGGGCGTGCTTTGGATCACTGACCGGGGCCGGGCGCTTTTTGGCTATGCCCCGGGAACGACTGTCAATTATGAGTCTCTGCAAAGCCGGGTGCATCCCGAGGATCGGGATCGGCGGGACAACGGGGTGCTGGAAGCCATGGAACGCGGCACCAAATACGAGATGGAATACCGGGTGATCCTGCCGGATGGCTCGCAACGCTGGCTGGCCGCCTATGGGAGGTGCGTGAGATCCTCCGACGGATTGGGAAACCATCTTTTGGGGGTTTCCATGGATGTGACGGAGCGCAAGGGGGCGGAGGTGGCGTTGCGTGAAAGTGAATCTCGATTCCGCTCCATGGCGGACTCCACTCCGATGATGATGTGGATGGCCGGCAGTGACCGGCGGTGTACCTTTTTCAATCGCGGGTGGCTTGACTTCACAGGACGGCCCATGGAGCAGGAAACGGGGGACGGATGGATGGAGGGCGTACACCCTGATGACCGGGAGAACTGTCAGCGCGGGTACACGAGCGCTTTTGAATCCCGGGTGCCTGTCACGCTGGAATACCGCCTGCGCCGCCACGATGGCGTGTACCGTTGGGTGCTGGATACCGGCACTCCTCGCTTCACGGCCAATGGCAATTTCATCGGCTACATTGGCTCCTGTCTGGACATCACGGAGAGGCGGCAGGCCGAGATGGAGATTCAGCAGCAACGGGCGGAACTTGCCCATGTCGGGCGGGTCTCGACCCTCGGTCAACTGGCGTCCTCCATCGCCCACGAGCTGAACCAGCCACTGGGGGCGATATTGCGCAATGTCGAGGCGGCGGAACTCTTCCTGAAAGGGGATGCCCCGGACCTTGCGGAGATCCGGACAATCCTCGCGGATGTCCGCAAGGATGATCAGCGAGCGGGCAAGGTGATCGAGCGGATGCGGGCACTGCTGCAGCGCCGGAGCCTGGAGTTCCAGCCTCTCTGTCTGGCGGAACTGCTGGAGGATACGGTGGCCCTGACGCGTGCTGACGCGCTGGCCCGCGGTGCCATCCTCGCCACCGATCTTGACCCGGAACTCCCGCTCATTCGAGGGGATCGCATTCAGCTCCAGCAGGTGTTGCTCAATCTCGTACTGAATGCCCTGGATGCCCTGGATTCGGCTGCTCCACCCCGGCGCTGTATTGTGCTCAGTGCCCGGGCGGATGGGAGCGATGCGGTGGCGCTTTCGGTAGCTGACACGGGGCATGGCATCCCACCGGACCGAGTGGGACGGGTGTTCGAGCCCTTTTACACCACCAAGGCCACCGGCATGGGGGTCGGTCTTGCCATCTGCCGTACCATCGTGGAGTCTCATGGTGGGAAAATTTGGGCGGGTAACAACGCTGATGGCGGTGCCACTTTCCACATGATGCTCACGGTAGCGGGCAAAGGAGAATTCTCATGAAGGTGCAAACCGTTCACGTCGTGGATGACGACACCTCCTTTCGCACGGCGTTGTCGCGCATGCTCCGTGCGAACGGCTACGTGGTCCGTTCTTTTGAATCTGCCCGTGATTTCCTGGCGCAACTGGAGCCGGAAACCCCGGGCTGCGCAGTTGTGGATCTGCAAATGCCTGACATGACGGGCCTGGACCTGCAGACCTCACTGATGGGCACCTCTTCAGCCATGCCACTCGTGTTCCTCACCGGGCATGGAAGTATTTCTGACAGTGTCTCCGCCATCCGCAAAGGTGCGGAGGACTTTCTGGAAAAGTGCTCACCCGGTGAAAAGCTGCTGGAGGCCATCCAGCGGGCGCTGGCGAGAGACGAACTGACGCGGGAAACCCACCGCCACCAGAGAGAGCTTCGGGCCAGGTTCGATGTATTGACATCGCGCGAGCACGAAGTGCTGGCGCACGTGGTGCGGGGGAAGATGAACAAGGAGATCGCGGCGGATCTTGGCATCCATGAGCGCACGGTTAAACTCCACCGCACCGCCATCACGACAAAACTCGGTGTGCCTTCAGTGGCGGAACTGACACGTCTGGTCCATGAAGCGGGCATCCTTCCCTAAAGGGCAGTAGCGGGAGTTTGTTCCATCAGACTACACTGGGGCTTCCTGATGAGCCCCGCCCATCCCATCCATGTCGCCATTGTGGACGACGACGAGAGCATCTGCCGCGCGCTGGGCAGGTTGTTCCGCGCGGCGGGGTTCCAGTCGACCGGCTATCTGTCTGCAGAGGCGTTTCTCACGGATGCGGCTCCGCCTTCCTACGACTGCCTGGTGCTAGATGTGCAGCTCGGGGGCATGTCCGGCATTGAGTTGATGCGTCGACTGGTGCATGCGGGCAACCAAGTGCCGGTGATCTTCATTACGGCATTCGACGATGCCATGGCACGGGAGGAGGCCCTGGCCGCGGGTTGCGCTGCCTACTTCCTCAAGACCGACACCGGCGATGAGGTGCTGGCCGCCATTCGACTCGCATCGGCACAGCCGAAGCCCGGGGAGAGACTGTCGATTCCCGGCGTCTCAGACCGGAAAGGGGGAGTGGCTGGAATTTCCGAACAGCCCTCATCGAAGTTTGGCAATCGAGATGACTCATAAACACATTAAAAACGTGAAACCTATATTTGCTTCCCTGTTTGCACTGGCCTTCCTGGCTTCCGTCTCGCCGACGGTGTACGCTGTCGAGCGACCTAACATTCTGTTGATTGTCGGCGACGATATCGGCTATTCAGACCTCGGCTGTTTCGGGGGGGAGATACGGACGCCGAACCTTGATGCCCTGGCCAAGAGAGGCCTCCGTGCCACGAACTTTTGCGCAGGGCCGACCTGCTCGCCAACTCGCTCAATGTTGCTGACCGGTGTGGATCATCACATCGCCGGACTTGGCAACATGCACGAACACACCGGACCCAAACAGAAAGGGAAACCCGGCTACGAAGGACACCTCAATAATCGGGTGGCAGGAATCTCCAAGGTGATGCGAGACGGCGGCTACCATACCTACATGGCCGGCAAATGGCATCTCGGTGAGGAGCCTCAGTCCTGGCCGGCAGCGCTGGGATTCGAACGGGATTTCACGCTCATGCAGGGCGGTGGCAGCAACTGGAGTGACATGGGCTACCCCGATCCTGCACATCCACGCCTCACCTTCACGCTTGACGGCAAGCCACTGGAGAAACTGTCTGACGATCACTTCTCAACGCAGGCGTTCACTGATTTTGTCATATCCTGCATGGAGAAGGACAAAAACGACCAGGCACCGTTTTTCACATATCTTGCATACCAGGCCTGCCACAGTCCGTTTGCTGTGCCTGACGACTGGCTCGACAAATACAAGGGCGCCTATGAAAAGGGCTATGACGCCGTGCGTGACGAACGCATTTCCCGGATGAAAGAGATGGGGATCATTGCGAAGGATGCCACGACCTCTCCCCGGCTCCCAAACATCCCTGCGTGGAGCACTCTCACCCCTGAGGAACAGAAGCTCTCCGCGCGGAAAATGGAACTTTACGCCGCGATGCTTGAGAACATGGACTTCCACATCGGACGCGTTCTCGACTATCTGAAGAAGGTTGGCAAGCTCGACAACACCCTCGTCCTCTTCATGCCGGACAATGGTGCCGAACCCATTGAACTGCTGGCGTTGGTAAAATCTGTGGATCCCAAGATGGAGCAATGGCTGGTGAAAAACTGGGATACGAAGCCCGAGAACTGGGGCCGCAAAGGGTCCATGTGTGACTATGGCGCGGCTTGGGCGCAAGTCGGATCGGGACCGTTCCGTCTCTTCAAACATTACGTGACGGAGGGGGGGATTCGCGTGCCATTGATT
>JBGGMQ010000113.1:0-2970 GCA_041287975.1 Verrucomicrobium sp.
GAACTTCTCGGTCTTCTGCAATCACGTCACCATCATTCCCGCCATTCGCGCCATCCTCGCCACCGCACCTGATTTCACCGGCCCCACCGTCGAAGCTGCGCGCCGCGACGGGCGCATGCTCAGCCTGGAGGCCGCGACCGCGCTTGCGCTCAGCAAAGGTGCTGTGGCCGCAGCCTAGGTGGAATGCGCCCCAGGATCTCTGATGAGGATGCACCTCACCAGTTTGAAATCTCCAGCCAGGAGTCCACTGGGGCATCCGCGGGAAGATCACTTTTGATCACCAGCGGCTGAATCTCACGGTGCATCTCCGTGGGCTGTACGAACAGGCGATACACACCATCCTTCGCAACAGGAACATGGACTGCCTCTCCATTGACCCACACCCACTGCGTCACCACGATCCGGGAACCAACCGGAAAGTCCTGATCGCGATCGTCCTTGTCCTTGGGCAGCACTTCATAGAGATGCTGCACCAGCGCTTCCCGATAGGGCGCGACCTCAGCCAGCGAAGGAAGGCGCGACGATTGCACCAGCCTTGCGACCACTTTCCTCGTACGCGCCTGTCGTTGCACCTCCAGCTTCTGCGCGGCGTGGTCGGCATGTGCCACCGCTTCATCCGGGGACAGCACACGATGGTAGATGGAGAGCTGATCCACCATGCCCTGCCAGCGGTTCTGTAGCTTTGAGCAGGCGCCGATGCGCAACACGCCTTCCTCGGTATCAAACTTCAAGGCGCCATGAACCTCAGAGGGCACGGACATCGCCATGCCGTTGAGACATACCTGCAACCGGCCCTGCACATAAGCCACGACCACATGATGCGGCTGGCCCGTTCGCAGTGGCAGCAGTTCCTGTTCGATCGAGGTGCCGCGCGGATTATCCTCCGTGGCCAGCCAGAGGCTCCAGTCACTGCGACGTTGCAGGATCGCCAGCTTCACATTGCCCTGGGAATCTTCCAAGGATAGCACCGGGCGCGCCTCGCGATCATAGGGCGGCACCATGGGCGTGATGATGGCCTCCAGAGTGAAGGCTCCGCTCTTTCCACAGGCATGCAGCATCGCTGAACCTGCGCCAGGAATCTCAAAGGCGCCTCCCCGCACATCCATGCCACCGCGCATGTTCCAGAATGCCTTGCCGGTACGCACTGGCACGGCGTCTGTCAGTGCCATGGGCAGGGCATCTCGATGCTCCCACGCGTAGACAAGGCCCATGCCCGATTGTGGCCAGCCTGTTGTCGGCACCGTGAAGCTTGTTCGCGGCATCACATTGGGCCGCTGCGCCAAATCACGCACGCATTCGAGCGTGATACGGCTGCCTGGTTGCACCGCATTCGTCAGCGGCAGCAGCGCGCCATGACGTTCCGCGTGTTGCGCACCAAAGGGAATGCTCTTTCCATTCTCCGTGGTGGCAGTCGCCTGCTCCAAAGATACCGCCTGATCAAAGGTCAAGGCCAGTGCATCGCCTTCCACTCTTCGTGCCAGCGTCAATTTCGGTGCAGTGGCGGCGCGTACCTGCACAAAACCACGGCCCAATTCCTTACCGGTATTTGCATCGCGGGCTTCCATCCAGTGAGCACCGGGCGCTGTGAACTCATGATCCATCTCGCTCCCGACACCCACATTCACCCCATCCACAAACCACGCACAGGATTGACCACTCGGCGACTTCATGCGGATACGCGCCGGAGCTTCCACATGGTGACTGCCCAGCGGCAACTCTGCGCAGTACACATCCGGATAGCGATCATTGCCCGGATGTGAGGTGTATCTCACCGCGGCGCCGATGGGTTCCAGCGTCTCACGATCCACACGAATCACGAAGATGTCGTAGTCCGACTCATAGTGGTCATGGTTGTCTGAAGAAGCGGCGAAAGCCATCAACCGCTGACACGGAGACAGCATGGGAAAGTACACATAGTTACGATCCGCCGGCAGCCTCGGATCGTTGTGCCCAAGCACCGGCTCCACGCGCCGCGTCGGCAGGAATATCTTGTTCAAGGGGCCACCGGAGCCACCCATCCAGAAGCCCCACCGGCCGTCCGCGCTGAAGTACGGCTGGCATCCACTGTGCTTCGGCAGCACCCGCACCTCACCACTCTTCGCGTCGAAGGTCGAGAACTCAGCATCACCACTGGTGGCATGCGTCCGCTGGGCATTCACGAGCCAGCCGTTCTTCGCGCGTGCCTTGGTGGTGAGTTGAGAACGTTCACCTGTTTCGACATTCAGTTCGATGCTGTGCCCACGTTCATCGATGTGGCACAAGGTCACCGCATCCACCCAGAGCACCGCCCGATCCCCCTGATAACTGCGGGCCCGTTCAGCTAGCAGCTTGCGCTTCTGCGTGTGCAAATCGATCAGCCACAACGCACCCTCGACCGGATCCGTGGGGGTGCTCCCGCTGGCGTAGCTCATGTACGCCATGCGTTTCCCATCCGGGGAAATCTTTGGGCAGAAGTGGTCCTTGCCTTCCTCTTCGGAAACCAGGCGGCTCTCCGGAGTACGACCATCAAGCGACCTCGTCCAGATCTGCCAGCAGCCCCCGACCTTGCGTTCCCACACGAGAAATCCCGCCCCTAGGCGCGCCAGGTCCTCCATCGCGGCTGCATCCAGGGCTTCGGGCTTTTTCTCCGTCGACGACGTCGAAGCCTCGCGTGAGGAGACGAGCACCAGCGCCCCTGCGCCAATCAGGCAGGCCATGGACAGGCGGGTTGGCAAGGTCATCGCCATTAATTAACTTATATTAAGTATTGAACCCATGACGTCAATGCATTCCTGAGTTCCCACCTGCGCACTGTGGGCCGAACTCTGGAAGCGATATGACAGGCGCAGTCGCCTTCCTTCCTTGACACTTCCCCGCACCGCAGAGAACACATGCAGCCTGTGGGAAACGACACGCAAGCCATCATCACCGAGGTCATCAGGAGCCGGCGATCCATCAAGCCCTTCGACATGGACGCCACACGCGCTGTGG
>JBGGMQ010000114.1:0-3167 GCA_041287975.1 Verrucomicrobium sp.
TTCCACCGGTAGAGCAGGGCAGGATCCGACTCACCTGAACGGGGGAGAAGCAAAGGACCGCCAAGATCCAGGGTGCTGCGGTAGAGGTCTCCACTGCCGGTGGTGAAGCTGAGTTCGCGAAGAGGTTCAGGAGAAGGTCGCTTTGAGAGGTAGTTCACCACGCCGCCCGGTTTCCCCTCCCCGTAGAGAACGGATGCCGGCCCCTTTAAGAACTCCACGCGCTCAATCCCGGAAAAATCCACGGGCGAAAGGAATGAGAAGTCTTTGAACCCATTGCGATAGCTCGTCCCCGATCCGAAGCCACGGATGTAAAAGTCTCCACTGGAGATGCCCCCATAGCCGACAGAGGCCCGAACCCCAGGCACGCTGTCGGCGAGCTCTGCGGGGCGAAGGATGGCGCGATCTGAAATCAACTGCTGGGGAACGACATTCACAGTTTGAGGAATGTCCCGCAGGGGAACCTCCAGCCGTGTGGCAGAGGACGCCAGGTGCGCCACGTAGCCCTGGTCCAGGTAGGCGGTGACGACGATCTCATGGACAAGGCCGTCCTCTCCCAATGGCGCCGTCATCTCTGCCGTGGTCCCCTTTGGTACAATGACCACTGTCAGGTCTCCTGAAAATCGTGCCGCGAGACTCGTGTCTGACAGCAATTGGGTGAGCGCCTCTGCTGCAGAAAACCTGCCATGGAGGGCCGGAGCCCGACGATGAGCCACAAGGTCCCCTCGCGCCAGGACGTCCAGTTTTGTCGTCTTGGAAAATGCTTCCAAGGCTGCGGGCAGGTCCATCCCGGCCTGATCAAATGCATACTCCTCCTGGGGTACCGCCGCCTGCAGGGTGGCGACACTGACAGGCAGCCCGATGCAAAGAGAGGCTGCGATGGCCACGCTGCCCAACCACCGGACGATCATCGTCAGATGATGAGGGCAGCGGTGGGTCGGGAGAGAAAGGTTCACAAACAGGTAGCTCAGAGACTGCCCGCCGCCTGCCCTGCATCAACCGGCATCACACTCTGGCGGCGCGAGGATTTGCCCCGAATTGCCCTTCGTCGTTTCCAATACATCATGACCCCGGTCCATGCCAGAACCCCGGGCGAGAGCCCGAGGATGCACCAGAGGATCTTGATGGGCAGGGCGCCAAAGGTGCCAAAATGAAGCGGGCCCATCATCACCTCAAACTTCTCCCACGGTGAAGCTTGGCGGTAGTCTGTGACCTGCTCCACCGTCCCTGTCTTGGGATTGAACTGAACGGTGCTGTTGTATTCACCGACGAAGGTGTTGGTGGGGACGACGGATCCCATGAGCCGCATGTATTCGTTGCGGGGCGGCAGGCTCAGGTAGATTTTGTGAGGATCGAGTCCCGGCAGACGAATCACGGCTTCCTTCACAAGTGCATCCATGCACAATGAGGTATTGTAGAGCGAGAACTCCTTGTCCTCAGCCCGGGGTTCAGCATCCCCCATGAGGCGGCTCCACGTGGGTAGATTCCACCACGCGCCTGTAATCCCCAGAATGAGATTGAAGACCACGGAACTGATGCCGACCATCTTATGGAGGTCTGAGAAAAAGATGCGCGCACTGCTGCGCCATCTCAGCGTGAAAAGCGTCTTCCAGAAGCCGCGGTACAGGTAGACACCGCTGAGCCCCAGCAGACACAGAAGTAGGGCCAGCACCCCTGCAAACAAGACGCCCCAGTCCCCCAGCAGGAGGCTGTAATGCATCTCAAACAACCAGTCGAAGGCAGGCGTGGCCCAGCTCTGCTCCTCTGCCTTCCGGACCTCGCCCGTGGCGGGATCCGCCCGTAGCCATTCCCACTCCTTGGGGTTCTCCAACTGGGTCACAGCGATACCGTCGACCACACCATCGAACATGACGGTGTCCCACGCGACCACCTCCCGACCAGGGAGCTGACGCCGCACCCGGGAGAAAAGCTCATCATAACTGAGTCGGCCTCCCGACACCCCGGAGGTGGAATCCACCTGCCGGGGCGCGGGCCTCAACAACGACTCAATTTCGGCACGAAACATGAGGAGGGACCCGGTGAGCCCGATGAGAAGCAAACCGAGTCCCGCAACGAGCCCCATCCAGGAATGGAGCATCCATAAACGCTTGCGCATGCGTGATCTCTAGAACCTGTAGGTGATGGACGCCTGGACGTTGAACGGAGCGTCTGGGGTGATGAGATAACCCTGGCTCTGGTAGATCTTTTCATCACCGATGTTCTTGAAGTTGACCTGGGCAGACCAGTTGTCACGACGGTAGAACACGGCGGCATCAAAACGCCAGTAGCTGGGAAGGCTGACGCCATTGCCTGGAAGGGTGGCGGGGCGGTCATCCATGTAATAAACGCCTGCACCGACTCCAAAACCCTTGAGCGAACCGCCCTGGATCTCATAGCTGGTCCAGAGACCTGCCTGATGGGAGGGGACGGCGGGCAGAGGTCTGCCTACGGGGATGGAATTGTCTGCGCTGACAAAGGCATCCGTGTAAGCATAGGAGGCCACCACGTTCCATCCGGGCATCGGCGTACCGATAAGGTCGTACTCGAAGCCACGACTCTTCTGCTCCCCGGTGAGGATGCTGAAGTTGACATTGTTGGGGTCTGGGGTGAGCACGTTCTGCTTGGTAATATCATAGTAAGCGAGAGTGCTGAAGAGTCGATCCTTCACAAGCTCCAGCTTGATGCCGCCCTCGAACTGCTCGCCTTCTTCGGGATCAAACCCACCCCCGGCCTGGCTGGCGCCAAAGTTGGGGTTGAAGGACCGGGACCAGCCCGCGAAGAGCGAGACGGGTTCGACGGGCTGATACACAAGACCTACGCGTGGGGAGAAAGCAGAGTCATTGTGTTTGAAGACGGTGCTGTAGTTCTCCTTGGACTCGACGTAGTCATAGCGGACACCGACGAGGAGTTTTAACTGGCTGGTGAGGGTCACCTGATCTTGCAGGTAGATGCCCACGGCCTTGTTGCTGGTGCCTTCAAAGGGAACGTGCGGGATATTCCTGTCCAGCACGTGATTGTAGACCGGATTAAAGAGGTCGATGGTGGACTCCGCACCCGAGGCGAGTTCATACTCGAACTTCGCGTAGGAGAGCTCTGTGCCCAAGAGAGCATGGTGCTCAATGGGGCCGGTGCTGAACTTGCCGCTGATCTCATTCTGCAGCGTGTAGTCA
>JBGGMQ010000115.1:0-10932 GCA_041287975.1 Verrucomicrobium sp.
ACGGCTATGAAGCCGTGGAGAACAAAGTCCACATCCACGACTGGCACGCGACCATCCTGGCCCTTCTCGGCCTGGATCATGAGAAGCTCACTTACCGGTATGCGGGCAGAGACTTCCGCCTGACGGATGTCTATGGCAACGTGGTGAAGGAAATTTTGGCTTAACAAGTAGGAACGGGCTCCAGATTAACCACAGAGGCACAGAGACTGATTTTTAGACAGAATTAACGGAATTTACAGAATTGGAATTTGAGGTTTGTAGCTTGCTTGACCTTTGTTTTTTTGAACTTTGAATTTTTGTATTCCTCTGTGTTCTCTGTGCCTCTGTGGTTAAATTTGTATTCTCTCAATCTCCAAAGATCGCCTTCACTTTGTGCGCCACCGCTTTGCCGAGCTTGGCATGTTCCTCGGCTTCCAAATGCAGGGCATCAACCGTACTGGGTGTCACTACGGTTTGAGTGTTGAGGTAGGCGCAGCCGTGGGGCTTGGCGATGCTCGCATAGTGCTCAGGGAACCTTTTGGCTTTGGCCTGAACACCCGAGAACTTTTCATCGAGATCTGGCAGATGGCTCATGTCACCGACAGGGGGTGGGCACAGGAGCAATACTTGGGGTGCGGCGGCTTCCACACCGGAGTCGCTCTGGCGGATCATTTTGACCAGTTGCCCGGCTCCCGCAGCGATCTCGCCTGAGGGCAGGTTAAACATCATCTTGAGGTCATTGGAGCCCAGCATGAGTACGACGAGGTCGATTGGCTTGTGCGATTCCAGGCAGGCAGGGAGGTAGTCGCGACCGTTGCGATTCCCCATGATGGGATCGTCATGCACGGTGGTGCGACCATTCTGCCCTTCCTCGACCACACGGTAGTCACCTCCCAGCTCTTTGGCCAGCACCCCGGTCCAACGCACATCCGGCGCATGCCGACGCGCAAAGGGAGATGTGGCCGTGGCTACCGGGTCGTACCCCCAGGTATTTGAATCGCCGTAGCAGAGAATGGTCTTCATGGTATGGGTCGTCCCTTTGGATTGGACACGGCAGGCGGGATTGCAAGCGGAAATGGGCGGGGTGAGCCAGTGAGGGAGCCGAGGGCTCCGGTGCAATCGATCGGCTCTGGCCGTCGTAAGGCTCCCCAAAGCGGTGATTCTCACCGCACCTCCAAAGACGCTGCGCGTCCAGGTGGAGCATACGGATTGGTGTAAAGCACGCAGTTCAGGCCAGCGATATCGCAAGCGCAGTGCTCTTCCAAGAACCCCAACCTTCCTCAACGCCTGGCGACGTCCCGATACATCGGGATGGAGTGCGTGCGAGAATCCCCGCTTTCGGGAGGACGCAGGTCGAACTGTAGCTAGGCAAGGTCAGCGGAGCGCCAGCTGCGACCTCAGGGGTAAAGCGCACTGAACGAGTGGGACACTCGAACTACGACTGAAGCCAGCGGTAGATCAACGGCTTCCTCGAACCCGCCTTCACCTCACTCGCCCCTCCGCCAACCGGCAGGATGCCGGTGGCACGCACAGGCGGGACGCCTATGTCACCGCCCATTCGCGGTTCACCTGCTGCCGGAAACCCTGCAAACGAAGTGAGTGGTCAGGCATGACGTCCAACAGCGAGTATCCGTTGTTCACCTCACCCGAGCCTTCGATCATGGCGACCAGCGTGCAGTAGTGGATGCCCTTGATCTGTTGATAGTCGTTCTTGTGCGAATGCCCCTGGAACACAGCGACCACGTGCCCGCTGTCCTCAAGCACCTTGCGCACTTCAGCAGCATTCTTCACATTGTGCGGGGCGGACTCATCCAGCCTTTGATGCGCAAAAACAATGGTGGGTGCAGCTTTCGCCGCCAGATCCGCCTGAAGCCATTCCAACTGCGAGGCCGGGATGTTTGCGTCCTTCCAGTCTGCATTGTGCCGCTCATACGGCGCACCATCTGAGCGAAAACAAGCATCGAGCGCGACGAAGTGCACGCCCTGATGGTCAAAGGAATAGTGCGGACTCTTGGACGCACCCGTGTGGGCAGCGAATTCCGCCTTGGTCAGCGTGGCCACGCAATGATTGCCCAGCACATAGTGGCGCGGGCTTTTCAATCCGGCGTACACTTTCTCAATTTCATCAAGCCAGGCGATTTCCGTCTCCACTGTAGGGGCCTCGTCAATCAGGTCTCCCAGCTCCACCACGAAGGCAGGCGCAGTTTCATTGAACTTGGCCACCATCTCCCGGAGCTTGGCGGGAGTCTCACGGTAGAAGCGGGTCTTGGTGGGCTCCTTGTCTCCGTAATGCAAGTCTGTGACGAGTCCGATCTGAAACAATGGCTTCGCCTCAGATTGCGATGCCAGCATGGGGCGGGCGAGCAGGGGTGCAAGGCACAAGGCCCCGCCGCGCAGCAGAGCACGGCGGGAAAGAGTTACGATTCCTTCGTTGGGTATCATGGGCGGAGCTTCCTATTCCTTGGTAATCCGCCACTTGCCCCACAAGGCGGGAGTCAGTTCTGCCTCGCTCGGCACATCGGCAGTGATGCCGGTGGCTTTGTTGTTCCAGTAAACACGTTGCAACGTCTGGAAGCCATTGCCGCGGAGGATGCCGATGTCGCCTCTGATCTCCTCTCCCGCTTTGGGAGCCCAGCCCAGCGCACTGAGAGGGATGGAGAGTTCGTAGAAAGCACTCTTCGGTCGCCCCTTTTCATCCTTCTCCACCGTGGTGCCGAGTTCCACCGCACCGCTCACGTCATCCACCACATCCAGGTTGATGGTGCGCCAGGGCGAGGAGAAGGGCACAGGCGACTTGGTTCCCGGCACGACCGCCCGGTAGACCAGAGCCAGTGTTTTGCCTTTGACCTGTGTCACCAGCAAGCGTTGATCGCCCGCCACCGGCTTGGGCCGCTTGGGACTGGCCCCCGCATCGGTCCCAATCATGAGATCCAGGCAGCCACCATTCTTGAAGGGTGCGTTGGGCGTTTCACCCGAGTTCTTCAGCAGCTCAGGGTCCTGTGTACGGAAGGCGGCGTAGAGGCGGTCACCTGCCACGGCAACGCTGCCAGTCACATCATAGGGTTTGCTGTCGCTGTTGAAATTGGCCGAGGTGCCACGGCGGTCGATGACCACCCACGCGGCTTTCTGCCAGTCGTCCAACTTGCCATCCACCACGGGAGCATTTGACCGGATGGGGAGATCAAAGGTGCCCGTGCCGCGTGCCAATTGACGCTGAGCCTCGGCGTTCAAGCGCCAGGCTGCTGCCGCCTTCAAGTCCGCCTCGGTCACTTTCAGATCCGAGGCCGGCAGACGACGCAAGGTTTCAAGGCCGTCCACACGCACCAGACTAGTGCGGGAACCGTCGCAGAGGTACACCTTGCCGTCCGCGGTCTGGGCGATGGTGGGGAAGAAGTTCTCATCGTGCAGAGTCAGGTCATTGAGCTTCGCCCCACGCTCCGCCTTGGGCATGGTCCAGGGTTTGCCCAACCGGGAATCCTGGAAGAACTGCGCCACAAACAAGCCATCCACAGTGAACAGGTAACACGTGCCCATGTTGCCGTTGATGCACCAGAGCGGACCCGCCAGGCTGCCGCCGGGTTCGATGAGTCCCCCCATAAGTCGGGTGCTTCCAATGACCTGCCCGAGCTGATCTGGCACAGCCGCTTCGTGAGAGGCATGCAAGCCCGGCCACACGCTCGGGTAGCTCCACATGGGCTTGCCATCTTTGATGCCGGCAAAGCCTTCCTTCGCGAATGGCAGAGGGGCCACCGTGAGCACTGTCCAACCGCCCGGAGCGGTGAGCACCTGATCCCCGCCGGATGAGGCAGGATTCTGCGCGCCTGTGGCCAGCACTTCTCCCGCCGCCAGATCGTACACTGGCACGCCTTCCGCCGTGGTCCGCACCACCGCATAGCGCATGGCTTTGTCATCCACGCGCGCGGCGGCGAACGACAGGTCAGAAAGGACCGTCACGCCACTAGCAACAGCCTTCACAAACTGCACCTCCTCAGGCTGCACTTTGGTGTCGCCATTGAGGTCGCTCCAGGCAAAGAGAGTGTCGTTCTTGGACTTCTCCTTGGCAAAGTCCGCACTGGCAGGCCATTTTACCTTGAACCGCTCTTCCTTCAGCAGCGGCCAGAGATCGGCCCTTCCCAGCGAGGCCACAGGCACGGCCACCTGGTCCTTCATGAGCCAGATGGTGCTGAAGCCATGTCCCCCGGTGGGAGAGCTGTTGTAGCTGTTCGTCATGTACTGGCGGCCAAAGGCATACACGGTGCCTTCAGGGGCTCCCGCGCGGAACAGAGAGCTGACGTCATCATGCCCGGGACGGTACAGCACCGCCTTGGGTTCGGTTTCGCCCGTCTTCCAGTCCAGCTTGAACTCAAGGCCATCATAGTAGAAACGCGTCTTGTCCTTGGGGTCCAGCGTGCCACCGCCACCGTACCGACCCGGGCCGTAAAACGCCTGAAGGAGTTTGCCGTCCGGGGACCATTTGCTGACCCGCTTCGGCTGGAAGTCGTGCTCCGTCACCCAGATATCGCCCTTCTCATCCACCGCCATGCCCAGTGGGTGATTCATGTGTTGGGGATCGTAGGCACCCGGCTTCGGTACGCCCGCGACGCCAATGGTGCGAAGTGGCTTGCCTGCTGGGGAGAAGACTTTCACCTGATGCGAGTTGCCGTGGTCGCTGACCAGAATATTCCCCTGCAAATCCAGCGTGATGCCATGGGGGGACTCCAGCCCGGCACTGATCACGACCTCCGCATCGTCCTCCTTGAATGAGGAAACAACATCTGCCGGGTAACGTACCAGCTTTTTGCCCGAGATGACGAGGAGCCGCCCCTCTGCATCAAACGCGATGCCCCGGGGACTTTCGACCGCAAGCTCTCCCGTGACCTTGTTCGTCCTCGCATCCACAAAGAGGAGCTTGCCCATCTTGTTCATACTGGCCACCACCACGCCATCATGCGCGGCAATGCCGCCGAGCTGACCAATCCAGTGATGATCCCCATTCTCACCGTCGTCCGTCTCCTGATGAGCCGGTGGCGAAAAGGGATGCTTGATGACCACCTTGTCTCCGCCCGCCGTCAGCCCCGTGATGCGCAGCTCGCCATCCGAGAGATTGCGGTTGTTGGCCGTCGCCGTCCAGGTCGCGGCCACGTAGGCATAGATGCCAGGCAGCGCTTTGGCTCCTCGATCCCCGGCCAGATGTGGGGCCGCGGTCCAGTTGCCGCCGATCCAGCCTCTCCCACCGACTTTCCTGCCATCCAGCCCCACCCACGCCAGACCTGCGCCCCCTTCACTCACCGCACTGCCCAGGTACACCATGGGCTTGGCCGTGGGTGACTTGTCGGCAGGCACAAACAAGGCTGCCTGCGGTGGGGAGTGATTCGTCAGCCAGCCGCCAGTCGTATCCGCCGTGGACCAGGCGGGGCTGCCGGAATTGTAGATGGAGAATTCGTAGTGGAGGTCCAGCGGATTGCGCACGATCCCACGCACCCGGTAGCCACCCGGCATCACCGGCTGCCCGGGAATGTGATAGAGTCCGTGGTTGGCCGCATCCCGATCACGGCCCAGATCATCCGTACCATCCCACCACGCCACGTTGTCACCTGCTGGGAAGAGCGTTTCCGCAATGAGATTGCGCACGCGCCTGCCTTCCTGGTCCTCGATCACCAAGGTGACCACGCCCGGCTCTTTGAGATGAAACTTTACCGGGATGGGTGGATGCAGCTCTGTGGCCTCAGCAGGCAGCACGGCGGTCTCCAGCTTGGCATCGCCTAGTGCCTGCAAGGCCATGAGTTCCGCCAGCCAGACACGTCGCCCCTCCTTGGGCCGGTTCTTCATATGCGGGTGGCCCTCTTGGGGAGAAGAGGTCAATTTCAGCCGGATGGCCCGCGTGGTGACGGGTTGATCAAAAAGCAGACCGTAGGGCCTCATGGGCAAGGGATAGCCACTGGACAGTCCGCTGAAGGATTTGACTGGTTTCCACCCCTGTGGACCCGCCTCGCGCGGATGCACATCAGCGGCTCCCGTAAACATCTCGACCTCAGCCGTGCCGAACCCGGTGCCGAGAGTCTCCAGCCCAGCCAGCTTCACCGGCTTGGTCCAGTTGAGAAGAATCCACTCCGGCTTTTCGGGCGTCACCACTTCCGGCCTGCCCTCAGCACCGTTGTCCCAAGTTTTCCACTGTTCGTCGGCGGAATTGATGAGCCTTGAAGCCGCCTCCTCCTGAGCGCTCGTGGATACTTGGGCCTGCGGTGCCACATTGGCGTAACGATCAGTGAGCAACAGGGCTCCACCAAGCCAGCCCGCATACTTGGGATCCGATGGCTCGGCCACGTGGGTGAAGCGCAGGGCACTGCTCTTGGTTCCTGGAGGCAACACCCAGACCACCACTTCATCTTTTGCAGCCTCCACCGTGGCCGCCTTGCCCTCCACAAGACGATGGGCATGAGTCCAGTCTTCATCCTTGTTTACATCGCCGCCGTTGGCAGCACCTTCCTTGAGCACGCTAAGTCGGCCACCGCCACGCACCAGCACCGAGCCGATGGTCACAGGGGCCTTCAGGCTGATGCGCAAATGCCTGGCTCCCGGCGTGGCAGAGTCGCCAAAAGTGATGCCGCGAAACTCGGGCTGACTGTCCTGCGTCCAGAGCACCTGCTTCGCGCCCTCTGTGAGTGACAGTGCCGGGCCTCCCACGTCGAAGGCCGTCAAAGACTCCGCCGCCAGATCATTCAGATGCAGGCCGGTCTGAGGAGTGCCCTGCCCGGACAATGTGGGGCAAACACCGAGGGTGAGGGCAGCAAACAAGGGGGCCCAGGGTGAGTGAGGGGGAAGCTTCATGCGAAGCTACTCATACGCCCTGCCCCGTCAGTTGTTGCGCCTCACCACGCACTGGGTCCCTCTTGACCCCAAGCTCGACGATCATTCAGCCGAGGCACCCAAAAAGATCCCTACCACCTTGCCCTTTTCAAACGTGAACACGAGGCCGCCGTAGAGTGACCCCACGACGAAGGTTTTGCCTTTCTCGCTGCTGTCAGGATCTCTCAGAGCACCGTAGGCTTTGCCTACCTCTGCCTCCGTGCTGCCGAGGTGAATGCCTTTTTTGGTGCCCTGCTTGCCGGGAGGGATGAGGGCCACGCTAAAGACGGTCTTGGCGGCTCCTTTTTTGATGGAGGTCATGTTGAGCACCAGCCCGTGGTCGGGAAACCGCCACTCCTGCACAAACTCTCCTATGGCCTCCCATTCGATGTCCTGGCCCTTCTTGGCGGGCTTGCCAAGCGCCTTCAGCACCTCACTCTGGGGCATCTCCAGACGTATCCCATCCAGAGACTCTGTTTTCATGAGCGCCATGCCTTTTTCCGCCAGATCCGCAGCTGGCGCAGGCTGCAAGAGAAGGCACATGAACATTACCCCTGACAATAACGTCGAAAGAGACAGACACTTCATGGATTAAACTTAACCTCCGGGGCGACCTCGCGCAAGCGTTGGTGCTTGCCGCGACGGCTCCGACCTGCCAACATCCCTTCAGCGCCCCCTCCTCCCTTGAAAGCCTCCCTCCTTTCCCCTCAGGATCGTCAGCGGCTGGATGCTCTGCATGAGCGGCTCAGCGCCCTGCGCCCACGCAACATCGGGTACCCCTGCAACCAGGACTTCGACTACCAGGAGCTGTTCCGGTTCCTCGCCTTCTCCATCAACAACGTGGGGGACCCCTTCGGCAGCACGAACTACCGCCTCAACACCCAGGACTTCGAACGCGAGGTCGTGGAGGAATTTGCCCGTATGACCCACGCGCCGGAAGGTGGCTGGTGGGGCTACGTGACCGCTGGAGGGACGGAGGGGAACATGTACGGTCTCTATGTGGCCCGCGAACTCCATCCGGAAGGCATTTGCTACTTTTCCGAAGATACCCACTACAGCGTGGCCAAGATCCTGCGCCTGCAGCACACGCGGAACATCATGCTGAAAAGCCAGGCCAATGGTGAAATGGACTACACCGATCTGCGGGAGACCTTGCGGATCCACCGCGATGTCCCGCCCATCATCTTTGCCAACATCGGCACCACCATGAAGGGGGCCGTGGACAACCTGCAGAAGATCCGCTCCATCCTGGATGAACTGGCCATTCCCAATGCCTATCTCCATGCCGATGCCGCGCTGAGCGGCATGATCCTGCCCTTCGTGGCCGATCCGCAACCGTGGGACTTTGCCGCGGGGGCGGACAGCATTTCCATCAGCGGCCACAAGTTCCTGGGCTCCCCCCTGCCCTGCGGCGTGGTGCTGGCAAGGAAACAACATGTGGAACGTGTGGCCCGCTCCATCGAGTACGTGGGGGCCCTGGACACCACGATCGCAGGCTCCCGCAGTGCGATGACCCCCCTCTTCCTCTGGCACCGGCTGCGGACCCTCGGCGAGGCAGGTCTGAAGGATCTCGTGCATCGTTGCCTCGAACTGTCGGAGTACGCCGTGCAAGAACTCAAGTCGGCCGGCATCGCTGCCTGGCGGCAGAAAAACTCCATCACCATCGTGTTTCCCCGACCTCCCCAGGAGGTGATGGCCAAATGGATCATTGCTCCCATGAAGGATATCGGGCACATGATCGTAGTACCCCATGTGACCAAAGCCATCATCGATGCCTTTGTCGCCGACTTCGCTACTGCCCTTCACACTGCCCAAAGGGCTACAGAGCCCGTTCTCGCATGAAACAACTCACTGTCTTTGTCCCCAACGAAATCGGCATCGCCGCCCGCCTGGCCTCCGCCCTGGCAGATCGCGGGATTAATATTGAAGCGCTCGACATCGAGAGCATCGAGACGCACGGCATCGTCGTGCTGACAGTGGATCGCTACGACGAAGCGTTGCGAGCTCTGCGCGATGAAGGCTTCCAGGCGATCACTCAAGACACCCTCCTGATCCGCCTGGAAGATCGTCCGGGGGCTCTCGCACGCGTCGCGATGCGCCTCCGCGATGCCGGGCTGGACTTGCGGTCCATGCACATCCTTCGCAGGGAAGAGGGCAGCACCTTTGCCAGCCTGGTGGCCTCCGACAACCGGAAGGCCGCTGAGATTCTGAAGGATGTGCTGGTGGTGGATCGGACGGGCGGATAAACGCACTGGCGACAGTCCCCCAAGAAGCGGCGGTTTGTGCTTGCACACCCGCTGTTGACCGAGACCGACCGCCACGACGAATAGGCCTTGCGCCCTCCTCCCCTTTCATGAGAGCATGGAAAAATGTTCTGGAGGCCCCGACTTGTCATTCTCAGCCTGCTCGCGTTCGCCTTTGATTCGCATGGCGCGGAAATCTCCGGCACGGTCAAGCTTGCCGCAGGTGGCATCCCGTCCAACGCTACGCTGCTGATTCAGTCCGCCCGCATGCGCACGGGAGATTCTCCCATATGCCCCACTTGCTGGCGGGATTGCAATCGCACCGCGAACACCGACAAAGACGGGAGCTTCCGCATTGCCGATGTCGATGACAATCTGATTTACCGCCTGCTCGTGGTGGCAGATGGCTCAGCCCCGTTGCTGGTGTCAAAGGTGGATCCACTGCAGGGTTCTACACAAGTCACCCTGCCGATTCGCGATCTGAAGTCGATTCCCGAGTCTCACAAGATCAAGGGCAAGGTACTCTCGTCTGCTGGCAAACCCTTGCCAGGAGCCGTGGTCACCCCACTCAGCACCAGCTCCGGTCTGGATGCCACTGCTGTCACGGACCTCAAAGGTGAGTTCGTCCTGTGCAGTTCCTCACCTGTAGAGAAGTCGCCCCTGCAGATCACTGCGCCAGGCCACGCTGGCACATGGGTGGAGGCCCCCAACAAGGAGGTGTCATCCGATCGGGTTACGGTCACCATGAGGCAGGGGGCCAGCGTCACCGGTCGCGTGTTGATGAACGGAAATCCCGTGGTCGGGCGGCGCATCGCCATTGTGCAAACAGACCGGTCCATTGATGTGTTCCTGGGCCCCATTGAGACTGTCACCGATGCCGAAGGACGATTCACTCTGGAGCACCTCCCCGCAGCTCAGGAACTCGTCTTTTACGGCATCATGGAGAGCCTGGAAGCACTGGGATTTGTCCAGTCAAAGATCCTGGAGCCCATCGCCAATGCCGCCGGGCGTGACCTTGGCGACCTCCAGGTTCAGCCCGCAGTCGCTCTTAAAGGCCGCCTCATCCGAAAGGATGGCAAACCTTTTCTGGCGGGCACTCGGATCCACCTATCCCGCGATCCCACCTGGGACAGCCGACTGGTCGACGTCCAACTCGATGGTTCTTTTGAATCACGAGGATTGCCGCGAGGCGAAGCATTGAGCCTGTCCAGCCCAAACAACGTCGACTATATTTCATCGACCTATGGTGGTGAGGTTCACCCCAATCGGCGAGGAGTTTCCTTCAACCTCACGGGAGACATCACCGACCTGACCGTGCAGGCAGAGTGGAAGGATGCCAGCACGCGGAAAAAGGAAGCAGCCATGGACATGGTAAAGAGCCGGTTTGCTGACTACTTCAAAGAAGCCCGCCTTGGTGTGGAACAAAAGGCTGCCCTTCTGGAAATCTTCTGCGAGAGGCAACTGGAGATGATGCGCCACGACTCCAACGATCCGGCGGGATATTTGAAACGGAAGTATGAAGTCTATCGGCCATATCAGTCCAGGATCGTCGACCTACTGCAGCCCGCGGGAGTACAAGATCTCACGGATTGGGAAGATCGCGAGAGTGGAGCG
Source organism: Verrucomicrobium sp. (assembly GCA_041287975.1). Classification (GTDB taxonomy): domain Bacteria; phylum Verrucomicrobiota; class Verrucomicrobiia; order Verrucomicrobiales; family Verrucomicrobiaceae; genus Verrucomicrobium. The sequence continues at coordinate 10,683 of JBGGMQ010000115.1, forward strand.
CAAATGGCTCAGTTTCTGGTGAAGTCCCAAGCAAGTGACTGGCTCACTCCTGAAGAAACACGTGCCTCATCAATTGCCATGGGCAGAGTCCTGCGCGGCATCGAGGAGTATCACGCCAACCGGACCACCACTGCCCCGATGACCAAGGAGGAAATAGAGCAGGTCCTGAATCGTGTAGAACAGGAAAACGAAGCTGCCCTCATCCAGATCCTGCCTTCCGCCAAGCATGAGGCATTGAAAAAGGCTCTCA
>JBGGMQ010000116.1:0-2736 GCA_041287975.1 Verrucomicrobium sp.
GCTGGAGCGGAACCAGGAAAAAAGCACGCCTACAAAGTCGTGACCGTGAACACGGTCGGGATGAAGTCTAAGTAGGGGCGGTTGAATCGCCTCTTCGAGGCGTTTGCTTGACGCGGCGAATTCTGTAGGCTGATCTTTTACAGAAGGATATCAAAAATACACCTGCAATCGGATGGCGAAATTCCTGAGGTTCTTGTTCTTCGGAGTCATCCTCCAGCAAATTACCATCGAACTGATGGCAAGGGGTGGGTCCACCCCACCGATCCAGATGATCGGAATGGCGGGTTTGAGCTATGCCGCGATTGCCTTCCTGATGCTGTTTGGATTGGCGTTTCGGGCAGTGCGTAGCCGCTGGTTGCTGTGGACGTTGGCGATCGGGCTGATGTCAGGACTGGCGGCCAGGAATATTCTTCTGTTTCAATCCATGTCTGCGGCGGTGTGAAGGGCCTGCCGGGTTCAAAGTATTGCTGGACTTTAGTCCGGCGTTGGAAGCGGTGGGTAGCGCGATGACGGACTGAAGTCCATCACTACCTTGCTGGCGCTGGTGTGACCCTTGGTTGTAACTTCCTCGTACCTGAGGCCTGAAAGCGAGCCCGCCTTTGCCTCACACCACTTGCCTTTACACCTTCGGCTGCTTCCCCAGTTCCTTCATGAGCATTTCACGACTGCGCATCAGGGCCTCCCGGTGTTCTGCGGGAAACTCCGGCCAGGCCAGATGAAACTTCCGCATCTCCGCACGGATGATCGCAGCCACGATCAGGCGCATGTTCTTCTTGTTGTCTGCCGGCACCACGTACCAGGGGCTGTCGGGAGTGGCCGTTTCCCGGATCGCCTTTTGATAAGCGTCCATGTACTCATCCCAGTGCTTGCGCTCTGCGAGATCGCCTTCGTTGAACTTCCAGTTTTTCTCCGGATCATCGACACGAGAGAGGAACCGTTTGGCCTGCTCCTTTCTAGAGACATTGAGAAAGAACTTCACCACCTTGGTGCCATTCCGGTGCAGGTGGGATTCCAAACAGCGGATGCTCTCGTAGCGATGCTCGTAGAGTTTATCCATGTCCTTCAAGCGCCGCTCGGGCAGGCGTTGCACTTTCTGTACAATCTCGGGGTGGACTTTGCAGATGAGGACTTCTTCGTAGTAGCTGCGGTTGAACACGGCAATCTTGCCGCGACCGGGCAGGAGGGTGTTGGATCGCCAGAGGAAATCGTGGTCGAGCTCCTCTTCACTGGGCTTCTTGAAGGAGTAGACGTCCACTCCCTGGGGGTTCACGCCACTGAAGACATGCTCGATGGTGCTGTCCTTGCCCGCCGCATCCATGGCCTGAAAGACGGCCAGCATGGCGTAGCGGTCGTGGGCATACATTTGCAGCTGCATCTCGTGCAGGTCATCCCGGTACTTGCCGAGTCGTTCCAGGTAGGCCGTCTCGTCGATGTAGAGGTCGGGGATCTTGGTGGGGAAGTCTTTAAGGCGGAAATCCTTGCCTTTGGTGACGCAGAACCGCTCGATGTCGAGTCCTTTGCTCATGATGCTTGGAGTGTGAGATTGATGGCGCAACTTCGCGTCATTTGGGGAAACCCCAACCGCAAAGCAAAGGAACTTTCGTTACGGGAGATGGGGTTTCAGGGCCTCACCCCAGATGGCGTAGCCTTTTTCCGCAGGATGCAGGTAGTCGCCCATGACATCCTTTGAAATGGTGCCGTCTGGGTTGGTCAGCTTGTCGGTCAGGTCGATCAATGTCACCCCGTTTCGTTTGCCAATCGGGGCAAGGCCTTCATTGATGGCTCGGATTTTAGCCCGGTACGGATTGTCTGCTTTCTCGCCTCGGGGGAAGACCGCCATCAGGACGATCTTGGCGTCGGGACACTTCTCGTGGACTTTGTCCACGATCACCCCAATGGCCTCGGCGATTTCCGCTGGGGTATTGGTTTTGGCATTCTTGGAGGTCGCCAGGTTGTTGGTGCCGATGTGGATGACCACCAGCCGTGGGATGAGCCCGTCCAGTTCTCCATCCTGGATCCGGAACAGCACGTTCTGCGTGCGGTCCCAGCCGAAACCGAGGTTGAGCACAGCCCGGTTGCCAAAAGTGGCCGCCCAGGCATTCTTGCCCCGGTTTCCTTTGGGTTCGTCGGGAGGCCCGCCCCAGAGGTGGGTGATGGAGTCGCCGATGAGCACGATTTCCGGTTTCACCTTCTCCTTGGCCGCCAAGGCTGCCGCGTGCCTCTGATCCCAGTCGTAAAAGTCCTTTTCGATCCTGCCCACGGGGATGATGGCCGAGTTTGAGGCCGCGGTGGGTGTCTCCGCCGAGGCGAGGACGGGCATTGCGAGGAGCAGCAAAGGAAGCAGGTGCCGGGTTCGGAAAATGGTCATGCGCGGCACTTCACGTGATTTTTCCAACGATGGCAAGCATTCGATGGGAGCGGTTGCCGTGCTGCATGATTTGACCATCCGCCATGTGCAATCTTGACGCCCTGTCTGATTTTGCATCGTGCTGACGATTAGCCTGTGGTGATATGGATGGACCTTTTGCTGCCGGTTTGCCCGAGCGCCCTCGCAACAGGTCGCCATGATCTCCGCGGCACCTGCCTTTCTGTGACGCTGTCTTTTTCGATTTAGCTTCCCATGCCCAGCCTCTCATTCCCTATTTCTTCGCCCCGGCTCTCGCGCATTTGCCAGCAAGCGCTGGGCCTCGCCGCAGGGCTGCTCACGATCTCCATGGCTGAAAAAAAAAAAAAAAA
>JBGGMQ010000117.1:0-6748 GCA_041287975.1 Verrucomicrobium sp.
GGCCCGCAGAAACTCAAGAAGATCATCAAACTAACAAAGTCCTTCCAAAAATCATTGCACACACATTAACCGGACGCTGCACTAGTGGTGCAGGAGGTGCCACCGCCAATCCATTCGTAAGGTAGCGGATGGCCAATCCCACGCCTGCCGCCGTGCTTGCGCCGGCAGCAGCGGTAAGGAGAGAAGGTCCAGCGGCTACGACAACCAACCCTCCTATACCAACAGAAATTGCTGCGGGTATGAGCACGCCACGAACGTCTACAGCAAACGGAGGCGGTGCCGGAACTACCGCCAGGGCGCCAGCGCCACCACCAGCTCCGGCGGCTGGCGCGGCTCCTCCAGCGGGGGCAGCTCCTGCGGCTCCTCCAGCGGCCGGCGGTACGGGTGCGTATCCAAAGTTCATGGCTTGAGTATTTGTAGTTTAATTGAACCGACAACCACCGCGACATTGCGGTGCGATCTTGCGGGATTGAATCCGTGTCTGGAACGACGTTGGTGAAAAGAAGCGTTTCTCGCAACGGAAATGGGATGGATGCTCCCATTCCCTGTTTGAATTGTCCCGGTCACAAACGGGAGGAGCCTGAAAGACGTTTGTCTATTACATCGAACCCACATCCTGAAACATCAGGACCGCCTTCAGTTTATCTCCGTGAACCCTCCCGCCCCCATGGGGTCAGAGGAGTTCCGGGCGCCAGTCTGCTCCTCCGCTTCCTTGACCACTGTAGTCGTGCCTGGCCAGAGTACGGGAGGTCAATTCAGGGGCACCGGAACCAGGAGGAGATCCGTCACCGGGAGGAGGAGGTTGTGGTCCGCCAGCAGCAGGTGGTGGAGGGGGGCCTGCACCAGGGGCAGGCCCCGGCCCGCCGCCTCCACCAGGAGGTCCTGGTGGGGGAGGACCTCCTGGCGGAACACCCCCACCGGGTGGCCCCGCTTGAGCAGGATCATCTGCACGGGCTAAACCAAGAGCGAGAGCAGCTGCCGCAGCTGCAGTCACCGCAACGGCTCCGACCACGGCGCCTCCAGGCCCCGCCAGTACGGAAATAGCCGCACCTGCCGCAACCAAGGAAGCTGCGCCAGTCACGTCATCAGGATAGCCATAAACGAGGTCCTGGGCCGCTGTTGCGGCGTCTGCCCCCAGAGCCTGTCCCGCCGCGCCCACGCCGTCTCTTGCCGCTGCGAGAGCTCTTCCCAGAGGCTCTACCGCATGATGCACAGTGAAGTCCATAGCATCATGCAGATGCATGCTGGCTACCGCCATCGGGCTGCTGTAGAGAGTTCTGGCAAGAGGCTCGGGAGGATCCCCATGGACCTCCAGCCCAGGACCGTCCACCATCGTTTCTTGGGAGGGAGTGACCACGGGATCACCCTCCATGAACTGGCGTACAGGGCCGGCAGATAAGTTTGTTTGCATGACAGCTTGCAGTGCTTGAGTGAGGATAGCGCCGCCATATGCCTGCCTCCGATGAACTCTGGCAATGGAATAAGGATGAATCCTCCCATTCCCTATTTGAATCATCCCGGGAGTGATTGGCACGCCTCCAGACGTGGGGCAAGATGCATTATAATTACCTAGAACTACATCCCACACGTGCGGACACCCGCCAGGGGGATGGAAAGCCAGGCCGGGATGATGGCTCGTGTTGTTGCGAGCCTCAAGGCCGTGCCGGGCTTTGGCCTGGCTCCGAAAGACGCGGGTAGCGCGATGTCAGACCGGCACTGCCTTGCTGGCGCTCGCAGGTTTGCGCCCAAAGTGGCGGCCAGCCTCCGAAGTTTATCTCCGTGAGCCCCTGTACCCTTGTGGTTGAAAAGGAACTCCCGCACCACCCTTCCACTCACTTTCCTCATCTCACCCCTTCCCCCGAATCGCCCGCCAGACCCTGCCCCATACTCCTCCGCCATTCTGCCTCGCCTGCCCCATCACCCGCAGCTTCTCCTTCAGCTCAGCCAGCTCCTTCGCCACCGCCTCCCGCTTCCGCTTTGTTTCCTCCCACCCGGCCCGCAGCCTTGCGGTCTCCTGCCGGTTCTGGGCCAGCGCCGCGGCTGCCGTCTCCAGCGCGGCGCACAACGCCGTCCGATCCGTCAGCGCATCCGCTTCCTCAGCAGCAGGCACCCCTTCTTCAACAACAAGACGGTAGCAGTGCTCCAGCCGGTCCAGCGTAAAATCGAGGGAATAACTCTCCCTCACCATCCGGCACACCGTCCAGCCCGCCTGCCCGCCCTGGGTGGCAGCCTCCCGGTGGCCCAGGCCGGCAGTCGCATCAGCCAGCCCCGCCCGCACCGCCTCGGCTGTCAGTTCGCCATGCTCACTGATGCTGGCGAAGTTCACCTCCATCGCTGCCGCGATGGTTTCAGGAGTCAAAAGCGGCCCGATGCGCCCCTCTCCCACGATCATCACCTGGCAGCCGCAGGCCAGCGCCTCCAGCGCGGACCGCCCTGAGGTGAAGACCAAGTCATAGCCAGGCAGCAGAGCCTCCGGCTTATCCGTCCCGCCCCCAAAGGCCGAGCCGACAGCCTCGAAGGTCCACCCTGCCTCGGCGCAGGCTTTCTCCAGAGTCGCCACCTCCTGCCCCCGCCGTAGATTGGTGTGGTACAGCAGGGCCCGCTGCCCCGGTGGCCGGTCGACTCCTGGCTCCCCCTCCGCAGGCAGACGAGGATGAAATTTCATCGTATCCACAAAGTTCGGCACCAGACCGAAACGCTCCTCCGGAATGCCGAACTCCTCCGCGAACCACGAGCGAAACCGCACGGACGGCGCCAGCCACCGCCGCACCCGCGGATGAACTGGAGGCCTCTCCTCCAGCGGTCCATAGCCGTGGCAGTAGTAGAGGGCCGGCACGGTGGGAAAGGCCAGGATCGCCAGCGTGGCAGGCACCAGATGCTGACCGTGGATCACCTCCGGCACAAAGGGCACCTCCTCCAGCCGCGTCACCACCGGGATCCCTCCGACCCTTTGCAGAATCTCCCCCACCCGCCCGATCTCCGGCGTGTACACCGCCACCTCATGGCCTCGCGCCTTCAGCCCACACGCCAGCTCCAGCACCACCATCTCCGACCCCGTGCGCTCAGCCAGGCGGAAGTTAGTGAAAAGGATTTTCATGGAGGGTTGGTCAGGGGTCAGATGCGGAAGCACACCCGGCTTGCGATCATGCAAAATACCAAACTTCAAATACGAAACTTCAAAGAAGCATCAAAATTCAAAATCCAACCACCTGCGCCATGGCATCCCTACCACCTTGAATGTTGGAATTTGGAGTTTCCTTGAAGTTTCGTATTTGAAGTTTGAAGTTTGGCATCGCCCTTGCCCCTTTGAATGCCGCACCGAATTCCCGTTGACCGACGCATCCCCACGGAGAAACTGGCCGCGCCCGCGACTTGATTGTGCTTGTCATCCCCCACACCCCAAGTCACGCTACCGCTCCGTTCCGCAACGCATTGCCTCGCACCGCGCCTCCGCGTCCCGCCCCCAGCCATGACTGAAACCCTCGAAACCGTGAAAGCCGCGCTCTCAGACGCGCGGGCAGAGATCGCCAAGGTCATCATTGGCCAGCAGAACGTCATCGACCACGCTCTCATCGCCATCTTCACCGGCCAGCACGTGCTCGTCGAGGGCGTCCCCGGCGTGGGCAAGACCCTGCTCGTCCGCACCCTCGCCCGCGTGCTGGGCGGCGAGTTCGCCCGCATCCAGTTCACCCCGGACCTCATGCCGGCAGACATCACGGGCACCAGCGTCTTCAACCTGCGGGACAACGCCTTCGTCCTCGTGAAGGGGCCTGTCTTCACCAGCTTCCTCCTCGCGGACGAAATCAACCGCGCCCCCGCCAAGACCCAGTCCGCCCTGCTCCAGGCCATGCAGGAGCGCCTCGTGACCATCGACAACGAGACGCATCACCTGCCCGCCAGCTTTACCGTCTTCGCCACGCAGAACCCGGTCGAGTACGAGGGCACCTACCCCCTGCCCGAGGCGCAGAAGGACCGCTTCATGTTCAAGGTCCAGGTCACCTACCCCACGCGGAATGAGGAGCTGGACCTCGCCACCCGCATGCTGGGAAATGAATCCCCGGAGATGGTCCTGGAAAGTGGTGCCGTGAAGCAGGTGCTCACTGCCGACCGCATCGCCACCCTGCGCGCCGCCCTGCACAACGTCGCCGTGCGGGAGGATCTGGTGGCCTACATCGTGGATCTCGTCCGCGCCACACGTGACCATGAGGCCGTCCTCGTCGGTGCCGGTCCCCGCGCCACCCAGTCCCTCATCCTCGCCAGCCGCGCCCGCGCCGCGCTGGACCTGCGGGACTTCGTCACGCCCGATGACGTCCGCGCCCTTGCCGCCCCCGTCCTCGGCCACCGCATGATCCTCCGCCCCGAGTTCGAGATCGAAGGTCTCACGCTGGAGGAGCTCATCGGTCGCGTGCTTGAGGCCGTGCCCGTGCCCCGCTAGCCTGCCCAGGCCGCAGCCTCCCTCCTGCCCCGCTCCGCCCGACCCATCCCGACCTGCGCCCCCATGCTCGTCCCCACCAATCGTCTCCTGCTCTACACCGGCTTGGTGGGCATCCCCCTCTTTGCCTTGCTGGGGCTGGCCGAGACCCCGGTGGCGTTCATGATCCTGGTCACCGTAGTCCTGCTGCTGCTCATCGCCCTGGATGCCCCCAGCGCGGCGGCCAGCATCCGTCATTTGAAGATCACCACCCCGGACACCCTGCGCACCTCGAAGGGGCGGGAACTGGAGCTTGAGGCCGTGCTCACCAATCCCGGCCTGCAGTGCCGCGGAGCCCGGCTCGGCCTGAGCATCCCGGAGGGTCTGCAATGTGAAAAGTCCGTGCTCGTCGCCACCTTCCACCGGGACAGTGAGCGCAACCGCCTCGTCTGGAAATTGAAGGCCCGGGAGCGGGGAAACTACGCCTTCCGTCAGGTCTACGCAGAGGGCACCTCCCGCCTCGGCCTCTGGCATGGCCGTCGTGCCCTGCCCTGCAAGACAGAGGTGCGCGTGTACCCGGATCTCAGCCGGGAGCGCCAAGTCCTCGCCCCCCTCTTCTTCCGCCGGGGGGCCATCGGCATGCACAATGTCCGCCAGATCGGCAAAGGCCGCGAATTTGAGCAATTGCGCGAGTATGCCCCTGGCGACAGTTACGATGACATCTACTGGCGCGGTACCGCCAAGCGCCGCTTCCCCGTGACGAAGATGTTCCAGCTGGAGCGCACCCAGGAGGTGTACGTCGCCATCGATGCCTCCCGCCGCAGCGGACGCAAGCTGGACCGCCTCACAGATGACACGGACAACGACTTCATCGCCAAGACCCAGCTCGAGCGCTTCATCCAGGCCACCCTCGTGCTCGCCCTCGCTGCGGAGCAGCAGACGGACAAACTGGGCCTCATCATCTTCTCAGACCGCGTCCACCGCATCATTCCCGCCGGGGGTGGCCGCAGCCACTACGATACCATCCGCGATGTCCTCTACACCCTCCAGCCGAATGCCGTGAGCCCGGACTACGAGGACGTCTTCATCCACATCGGCAATCGTCTCCGCCACCGCTCCCTCATGATCTTCCTCACGGACCTGGGCGAGCCCTGGCTCTCTGAGCAGTTCGTCGAGGGCGTCTCCCTCGTCTCCCGCCGCCACGTCGTGCTCACCCACATGCTCGGGCAGAAGGAGATCGCCCCCTTGTTTGCCAAGGACGACGCCATCCAGAGTGATGATGAAATCTACGGCCGCCTCGCCGGGCAGATGATGTGGAGCGACCTTCAGGACACCACCCGGGTGCTGAAGCAGCGCGGCGTGCACCTCACCACCTCTCTGCAGGAGAATCTGGTCGCCGATGTCGTGAACGAATACCTCCGGGTGAAAAAGCGCCAGCTCATCTGACGGAAAAGTCTCAGCCAGCAGCCCCCCAACGCACAGGCATGATTGCGGACCTCAAAACTTTCATCGAACGCGAGCGACCCGTCTGGCAGGAGCTGGAGCGGGAGCTGGGCCGCATGCGCGAGGGCCTCGCCTCACTGTCAGACCTCAAGTACTCCCGCCACGTCCTCGGCCTCTTCCAGCGCGTCTCCGCCGACCTCGCCCGCATCCAGGGTTATTCCGCGGAACCCGAGCTCAAGTCCTACCTGGAGAACCTCGTCGGCACCGGCTATGCGGAGATCCACTCCGCCACCCGGAACACCCGCCACTTCCACCCCTGGCAGTGGTTCCTGCAGACATTTCCTCAAACCTTCCGCCGCCAGATCTGGGGCTTCCATGTCGCCGTCGCCCTCACCCTCGTGGGGGCGTTGCTCGGCGCCATCCTCATCCTCTACGGCGTGGAGGGTCGAGAGGCCATCTACCCCTTCCCCCACCTGGTTGAGCAGTCCCCCAGCGAGCGCGTCGCCCGCGAGGAGAAGCCCTCCGAGTTCGACCGCCTCTCCGGTCGCAAGGCCACCTTCTCCGCCGAGTTGATGCAGAACAACATCAGCGTCTCCTTCCGGGCGCTGGCATTTGGCATCACTGCAGGCATCGGCACCGTCCTGCTCCTCTTCTACAACGGTGTGGTTCTAGGAGCCGTGGCGCTGGACTACATCATGGACGGCCAGTGGGTCTTCCTCCTCGGCTGGCTGCTGCCCCACGGCTCGTTTGAGATCCCCGCCATCCTCATCGCCGGGCAGGCCGGTCTCGTGCTGGGCCGCGCCCTCATCGGCTGGGGCACCCCGGATGACCTGCGCAAACGCATGCGCATGATCGCCCCCGACCTCGCCACCCTCGCCGGCGGCGTCGCCCTCA
>JBGGMQ010000118.1:0-4429 GCA_041287975.1 Verrucomicrobium sp.
CCGACCAGATCGGCACATTCGAGGGGAGCGGACTGGTTGCCATGCAAGGCGGCGCTATCAACATGGCCATGGGTGGCAATGTCACGACCTTTTCCGGACTCATCACCGGCGGAGGCACGTTGCAGGTGAACAATGCCACGGGCAGCCTGACGCTCACCAACGCGAACACCTTTTCAGGAGGCATCACCTCCCTTGCGAACATCACGGGTGCGGGTGGCATCCGCCTGGGTCACAACAGAGCTGCGCAAAATGCCACGCTCAGGCTCAACAACGCCGACACCTCCAAGATCAACATCAGCTTCGCCACGGGTATCGGCACCTTTGTGGTGGGCGGGTTGGAAGGCATCAGCAAGCTGCTTTTACAGGACACCGGCGGCTCTGCCGTGACGTTGCAAGTCGGGAACAACGACGGCACCAACCTTTATCGTGGCGCTCTGAGCGGCAGCGGGGGGCTCACAAAAATCGGCACCGGCACCATTACTCTCACCGGTGAATTTCTCACCGTGACCGCGTCGACCGGAGGCACTCTCACGACACCTGGCACCACTTCGCACACCTACACAGGGGACACCACCATCCTCTCCGGCACTCACACGAACGGGGGTATCAATTCGTCAAACGCCAGCACGATCAAATTGGACTTCAACAGCCAGACCACGGCGTCCGTTGTCAACGGTGTCACATATACCGCCACAGGCACGGCTGCCACGACCAACATCCTCAGTAGCGCCAGCCGCCTTGTGTTGGGCGGCGGCAGGCTCTGGGTCGCAGGAAACAATGCCGGGGGTTCGGCCAGCCAGACCTTCAACAACACCTTCCTCCAGACGGGGCGCAGTTATGTGACCGTGACCCAAGGCACCACGGCGGCTCCTACGGTGGTCAATCTCGGCAACATCACCCGCCAGCGCGCCAGCATTCTTGAGTTTACCCTGCCCGTGGGCACGCAGGACCTGACCAACGGGATCACGACCACGACGGCCAATGGAGCCAGCGGCATTTTGGGAGGTTGGGCGATTGTTGGGAACGAATGGGCCGTGAAGAGCACTGCCGGCACTGACATCGGCAATGTGGTGGCCGCCAGTGCGGGTGTGTACACCCTCTACGCCGGAGGGAACGTCGTAAGCGCAGCCAGTTCCAATCTGCTCGTCAACGACACAAGCACAACGGTCTCAACCGCTACAGGCGTCAGCGATGTGAATACCCTCATGATCCGCAACAATGCGGGGGACAATGCCACTGTGAACCGCATCTTGGACATCGAGGCGGGTGAAACCCTGCGATTGGGCGAGACCGGGAGCATCTGGAACCAGGGTACTGGAACGCTGGCCATCGGCACTGGTGCCAACGTGGGCATCCTCACAGCGGGTGGCGCAGACAACACTGACGGAGAAATCATTCTGCACCAGACAGGCGGAGGCGAAATCACCCTGCGCTCTTCCATTCGGGACAATGGATCTGGAGCGGTCACCTTTGTCCGCACGGGCGCAGGGGCTTCCGTCATCATTTCCGGAACGAACACCCATACCGGGGGCAGTGTCTTCACCCAGGGCCGCACGCGAGTTGACAGCCTCGGGGGACTTGGCTCCGGCAGAGTAACCGTCACGGCGGGAGGCCAGCTCTGGATGAATGCCAGCGGGGCCTACGCCAACGCCTTTTCCCTGGCAGGCACGGGCTACGGGGAAGCAGGCATCCCCGGAGCCCTTCGTCTGTCGGGCGGTCAGACGCTCAATGGCATCATCACTCTGACGGGCGACACCCGCATCGGTGCCGTCAATGCCAGCGCTGTCAGCACGCTAGCAGGCAAGATTACCGGTGACTTTGGCTTGGACCTTGCCGGGGGTGCCAGCAATGCCAACATCATTGTATTGAGCAACGCCACCAATGACTTCACCGGCAACCTTTCTCTGAATACCAACCTTAATGGCACGGCTGCTTTCAGCAATGCACTTGTCACAGTGCGGCTCGGGGCTTCGGAGGTCATCCCCAACGGGTTGGGAAAAGGAAATGTGGTACTCTCGGGCGGCACGGTGGCGGTGACACTGGACCTCAACGGGTTCAGCGAGACGATCAACAGCCTTATTTCCTATGGCACGCACACCAACACGTTCGTGACCAACAACGCCACCGGCACCACTTCGACACTGACCCTGGGTGACAACAACACGAGCACCCTCATCGCCGCAAACGCCACCTACAGCACGTTCTTCGGCGGGGCGCTGCAGAACGGCCTGGGCACGCTGGCCCTGACCAAGGTGGGCGAAGGCACGCAAACGCTCACCGGAGCCAACACCTACTCGGGCCAGACACTGATCAGCAAAGGCATCCTGCAGGCCGGGGCGGTGAACACGCTCTCCGCGAACTCGGACTTTGTCCTGGCGAGCGATGCCACCGTCATCCTTGCCCTCACGAATGGCATTGCAGATTTCTCCCAGACGATCAAGTCGCTGGCGGGTGCGGGCATGGTGAATCTGGGTACCATTGCAGCGGCGGATACCGTCGCCACGCCTGGGACACGCCTTACCACCGGCAGCACGGGTGACACGACTTACTCTGGACAAATGGCAGGCGCGGGCGGACTCGTGAAACAAGGAACGGGCCGCTTCACCCTGACCGGAGCCAACTCCTATGTAGGCACCACCACCGTTGCGACAGGCAATTTGCAGGTGGGCCAGGCGGGTGCAGGTCAGAGCGGCACGGGACAGGTCACGGTCAATACTGGCGCCACCCTTTCGGGCACCGGAAAGGTTCAAGGTGCCACCACGATCAACGGTATCCTCAGCGCAGGTGACAATGGCGGCACCGGCATGGGCAAGCTGACCTTCTCCGACGTGACCACAGGCAGTCTGGTGCTGAGCGGTGGCGCCACCTCTGCGGATCCCCGCGCGCTGTTCACCCTGGGTGGAGCTACGGGGAGCGAGGGCAACCCTACCGACGGCGTGCAGACCTCTGGCCTCCTCATTGGCAACTACGGCAACCACGATCATGTGGAGGTCCAGGGCAGCCTCACGCTGACCAGTGGCAGTGTCATTAAAGTGGTGCTGGCAGACTCCTACACGCCTGCTTGGGGGGATGTCTTCAACCTTCTGGATTGGGCCACGGTCAATGGCAGCCTGGTTGCGGGCACGTTCAATGTCGCCACGGACCTGGACTTGCAAGTCAGCACCACGATGACCGCCAACGGCTGGTACTGGGAAACAAACCAATTCCTCAGCGATGGCATCATTTACGTCGTTCCGGAACCGGGGCGGGCGGTGTTGTTGTTGATCGCGTTGGTGGGTGGGTTGATGCGGCGGAGGCGGGGGTGGTGAGGCGGAGATAAGTTTTTTCACTGCACGCCTTGAGTAATCATCGAGAATGGAATCGTGAGACCCACCAAGGTCGCCACGAGGGCGAGGACGAAAAGAAAGGTCGCCAACCCTGCGATGAACAGGATCTGAGAGGGTCGCTGGAGTTTCCAAATGCCGCCGACGGATAATACCAGCAGCAGGAGGATGCCATAGGCGGAGTAGGGATAACTGGCAGCAACCGCCTGGCTCAATGGAGGAAGTCGATCAATGGAGCCTAAGATGTACCCTATGTTTCGGACGATGTGGGGGATCATGCTCTGAAGCGCGAGGACAGGACAGACCAAACTCAATAGTCCGAAGGTAAGAAAAGTGCGGCATCCTGATATCCAAGAGGACTCAAATGCCGTGCACATGATCGCAGGTGGATGGGAGTGCGGCGTGGACATGGTAGGATTGCCGGGGTTTTTTGGCGACTCGATGAGACTGGAGGTCCGGCACGAGACTCGCAAGTCAAAGTATGAGTGAAAAGGGTCGAGCGCGGATGACTAGCCAGGGAGTTGATTGGGGGTGGCGCGACTGGGCAAACTGAAGTTTGCACTTAGGAACAGGTCTTTGAGACTGAGGGAATGGGAGGGGAGGTTGTAGTCGGGCGGAAGTTCGAGGCGGGGTGCCGGGTGTTAAAGAAGGTCAGGGGTACGAGTCCTGAACGGTTGTGACAACCGAACTACTCTTGAGCAGCTCTACGGGAGATCTGAAGTTGCTAACATGTCACCTCACGCCTTGAATGCTTCCTATGAAACTTGTCGCTTTCCTTCGCGCCATCAATGTGGGCGGTCGCAATGTGCCTATGGCAGAGTTGCGCAGACATTTTGCGAACCTGGGGTTGGAGAACGTGGAGACGTTTATCGCCAGCGGGAATGTCATTTTTGATGCGCCGCCCCGGAAGAAGGCAGCGGTGCTGGAAAAGCAGATTGAATCGCATCTACATTCGGCGCTGGGCTACGAGGTCGCGACCTTTGTGCGGACGGAGAAGGAGTTGGCGGCCATTGCTGCCTACAAGCCTTTTAGTGAAGCGGAGCTGGCATCTGCGGGGGCGCTGAATGTGGCCTTTCTGGCGGAGCCGCTCGGCGAAACGGAGAAAG
>JBGGMQ010000119.1:0-5692 GCA_041287975.1 Verrucomicrobium sp.
GCAACCACGAGTGCCACGGACACCAGCAACATCCGGCTGGTGCGAAAGCTCTACCGCAATGAGCGGCCCCAAGCACAGCTCTTCTACCAGAAGAAGGGGTTGGAACCCTGATCTCACGCTCCCCTCCCTCCCATCAGTCGCTGTCTTGATCTGCCTCCCCCGTTATTTCCATCCTCCTCTTTCGCCAAGTCATGAACCCGATTCGAATTCTTGCCATCGCCGCCATCACCGTCTGCACCGCGGCCGCCTGGTTCATCCTGGGCAATGCTTTGCAAGCCCGCACGGCAGCCTCCAGCAGCCAGCTGGGCAATGAGGTCACCGATGTGTGGGGGCCAAAAATGCAGCAGGCGCATCCGGCAGCTTTTTATCTCTCGCCCACAGGAGCTAAAGGCCGGGTGACGCTGCAGCCCTCCAAAAGCAAGGTGGAGGTGACCCTGGACTACCAGCCGAAAAAACGGGGTCTGCTCTGGCACCGCACCTATCTGGCCCATTTCGATGCGGAGTACGAGTTCACCAATCCCACGCCTGTGGCCCAGACCCTCTACGTGCAGTTTCCCCTGCCCTCCGCCGAAGCCAGCTACCAGGGTTTTTCCTTCAACCTGGGCGGGGCGGCCCCCAGCCAGTCCATGCCGCACGGTGGCGTCATGACCGAGGCTGTGGTGGTGCCTCCCAAAAGCAGCGTGCCGCTAAAAGTGACCTACGACACACGGGGCATGGACACCTGGGGCTATGTCTTCCCCGAAGCCAGCCGGGTGGCGCAGTTCCAGCTCGTCATGCTGACCAGCTTCAATGAAATCAACTTCCCCAAAGGCACCGGCTCACCCACGGAGCGGAATGAAAAGAGCCTGGCGTTCACCTGGGACTACCCCGACGTGCTCTCCGCCCCGGCGATCGGCATGGACATGCCCAAAGTGCTGAATGCCGGACCCGTGGCCACGCGCATCTCTTTCTTTGCCCCGGTGTCGCTGGTGTTCTTCTTCACGGTGCTCCTCATCGTGGGTATGGTACGTGGAGCCAACATGCACCCGATGAACTACTTTTTCCTGGCGGCAGGCTGCTTTGGCTTCCAGCTCCTCTTTGCCTACCTGGTGGATCTGGTGCCCATCCATCTGAGTTTCATCATCGCAGCAGCAGTGTCCCTGGCCCTGGTCTG
Source organism: Verrucomicrobium sp. (assembly GCA_041287975.1). Taxonomy (GTDB): domain Bacteria; phylum Verrucomicrobiota; class Verrucomicrobiia; order Verrucomicrobiales; family Verrucomicrobiaceae; genus Verrucomicrobium. The sequence goes on from JBGGMQ010000119.1 coordinate 1,154, forward strand.
CCCGTATGTGGGCGCGGTGGCAGGGAAGCGGATGTTCTGGGTCTCTCTGGCGGCCCAGACCGTCTACATGGTGCTCTTCAGCTACAGCTTCTTCTTTGACGGGCTGACCGGGCTCACCATCACCATCGGAGCCCTGCTCACCCTGGCGCTGCTGATGCTCCTGACCGCCAAAGTGAACTGGATGGAAAAGCTGGGCGGGGCAAACCCAAGACCCCAGACACCTGTCGTGCCGCCACCTGTGCCTCCCTCCGTACCGCCTCGCTTGAATCCAGAGGCGGCGTGAAGAAGGTCCAGGAAGCGACTGGGAGGCTGAGAAGGATTCCCCCAAGGGGGCAATTTTGGGGTGCCGGGCAGGTGACAGTTGAGTTGCGCTCCGCATAACCGCTTGATCCTGCCCCGCCTTTGCGGCACTCATGTTGCCTCCTACTTTCCATGCCTGCTCGCGTTGCCGTCGTCATTCCCTGTTACAATCATGGCCAGTTTGTCGGTGAGGCCCTGGAGTCCGTGCTGGCACAGACCCGCAAGGCCGACCGGATCCTGGTGATCGATGACGGATCCAAGGACAACTCTGTCGAAGTGCTGCGCTCCTTCGAAAGCCGCGGAGTGGAAGTCTGGGCCCGTGAGAACCAGGGAGCTCACAATACCATCAACGAACTGGTGAACCGCGCCGCAGTGGACTGCGAGTTCGTCAGCATCCTGAATTCAGACGACCGCTACCTGCCTCAGCGTCTGGAGCTCTGCCTGGACCTTGCCACCCAGCACCCTGTGAAGTGCGTCTTTTCCACCGGCCTGCGAGTGATCGATGGCGAGGGCAAGATCATGCCGGAGGATGCGCCCCGCTCGCGCTGGTTTCACGGAGCGTGGAGTCTGGGCCAGCAGGAGGGCATCACCATGCCGGAGTGGCTCGGGCAGGCGAACTTCGTGGCCACCACGACGAATGTCTTCGCCCGGGCGTCCTACCTCCAGCAGTACCCCTTCCGCCCCTACCGGTTCAATCACGACTACTTCTTCCTTGCCACTGCCGCTCTGGAGAACCAGATCGCGGTGCGGCCCGAAGTGATGCTGGAGTACCGCATCCATGGGAACAACACCATCTCCACCAAGCCTGAGCCGCTGATCAAGGAGATGGTCCGTATGCATTTGGATCTCTACCAGGAGCATGCCGAGTCCCTGATTCATGATCCGGGCATGCGGAAGCGCTTCTACCAGTTCACCCGCAGTTCCTGGGACAACATCAGCAGCTTCCACGCGGGTCTTTTGCAACTGGCTCTGGCCCGCCTCACCACCCTGGCCACAGAGGAGGAGCTGGAGGCCATCGCCGCCAGCCTGGAGGGTCCTGAGCTGGAGGAATTCCCCAACCGACTCCTCGCCGGTGCCTATGATGGCAAGACGGCCCTGGTCTCCGGAGGCGTCCTGAATGAACGTCTGGATACTCTGCGGGCAGAGCATGACCAGATCAAAAAGGACCGCGAAGCGCTGGATCTGCTGGCCCGCGGTCGGCAAAAGCTGCTGTCCTCCAAATGGCTGCGCCTCGGACTCGCTCTCGGTCAGCTCGGTGCCCTCACCGGTAACGAGGGCAAGAAGCCCGCCGACAAGTGGCAGCAGTTCAAGACCGCGTGTGAATCCAGCAAGTGGGTGAAGTTCGGCGCGACGCTGCGTTCCAAAGGGGCAAGAGAGCTGCTGGCCAGCAAGGTCGAAGAACCCCCGGTGGTTTAGAATCGACACTCGCAGTTTTTTCCGCAAGGATGGGAAAATGCGCTTTCCCAAGGCTTGCTGGTTGCCAGTCGTTTCGCTGGCCACGTCAGCGTTGCTCGTTACGACATTCGCATCTGGCAAAACTCCACCTGTCTGGACAAAGTGGATTCTCAGCGGTCCGCCCATGCTCCAAGTGGATGACGACCTTCTCAAAGAAAGGCTGGCCACCCTTTCGGACTCGGACAAGTTCGCTGCCGCCCGGTATCTGTTTGATACCTGGGAGCCAAAACACCGGGATGAGCTTGAAGAAGTCCTGGAATCCATGGGGTTGCCGCTGCATCAGGTCATCCTCCAGTGGGCCCAGGTCGACTTCGAGAAAGTGTTCCAACGCACCGAAATGTTCGAGGGTTTCCACCGGCACGATCTCAGGGTGCCGCTGGTCAGCCTGATGGCCCAACGCAACCCCCTTGAGGCTGCCGAGTTTGTCGGCACACGATTCAATGCCATGAGCCGCAGTCACTACTACTATGTGGTGACGGAAGGTCTTGTGCCTTGCCTGGCGAAGCTGCCGGTCTCAGAGCTCATGACGGCGTTCAGAGCGATCGCCTCTGGCGAAGAGACGATGGACCGGTTTCGTTGGAAAGATTCCATTTATATCCTGATGCGTGGAAAGGAAGCACCCTGGGTATCACCGGACCTGGACGCTGACTGGAAATACATCGTCGCACAGAAGCCTGGCACTCTGCGAGACCTCCTCCTCGGACTCGTGCTGGAGCGGCGGCTGGAACGCGACCTGGAGACCGCCATCGCCACCAACGTGGCATCGCCGCAGGCGGATCCCGACGAATTGAAACTTATCGTCTGCGATGCTCTTCCGGCCGATCCCTCCCTGGTAGTGAAGCTGCTGCCCAAAGCCGATCCCCACCTGATGAGCTTCTGGATGGCAGAGCTCATGGAAAGAGGCCCTGCGCCTGACTGGCCGGCGTGGGCGGCTCAAGTGTTGGCTCTCAAACCCGAAAGTTTGCGAGAGCAGGCGTTGGAACAGTTCACCCGTCTCTGGGCCTTGCACGATGAATCCGCCGCCCGTCAATGGTCGGACAAGCTGCCTGCGGGAAGCAGGGACCGCGCGGTGACAGAATTGCAGGTGCAGAGCAGCCGGATCGTGAAGCAGGCCCAGGAGAACTGGACCCGTGCTTTCGAAGCTGCCAGCGCCCTGCCAGAGTCAGAGGTCAGGCAAACGACGCTGCTGGCCGTCTTCAAAGCAGGGATCAACTGTGATCTGGCGGAGATCGAAGCGTGCTCCCAGTCCGTGACCAAAGACCCGGCCATACGCGTGCGCCTCCTGGATGCGTGGACGTTAGGTCGCCTGAAAGATGTCGCCAAAAGCGGGAATCGGCACAAGGAAATCTATCCTCTGGTGCTGAGATTGAAAGATCCAGTGCTGCGGGCACGCAAGGCCGAGGACTACCGGCCAACGGGTCGCTTTGCAGGTTTTGCCGAGTTGAGGAAGGCTGTGGAGAACTCCGCGCTTTCGGACGAGGAAAAGCATGCCTTCCTCCAAGGATGCACCACCGATGAAGTGGACGGCCTCATGACCGGCTACCGCATTCCATCAGAAGCCGGCGGTTCCCGTGACGCCATGCAGGCCACGTTGAGGATTGCCGACCCGCGCATCCGCTTTGTCATGCAACGCTTTGTGATTCATGATACCGCAGAGGATGACATTCAGGCCGCCCGGAAGCTGATTGAGGAGACGAAGTTAGACCCTGAATCCCGGAAGGTGCTGATGCAGGAGTGGGAGCGGATTTCCAAGTGGTTGCCGTCGGGGAAATGAGGTTTTATGAGACCAATGCGGCCTGCGTGTGGACACGCTGTAGAAGCCTGGCTGGAGCCTGCCGGGGAACCTTGAGGGCTACAGGGGGGAAGACCGCAGCAACTCCTTCGGAGTAGGGACCAGTTTTTGCGCACCCTAGGTAGACTCGCTGGAAGCTCGTCCAACCTTAGGCTTGAAGCAGCATCCCCTTCGGGGAAGAGCTTCGGCTGAGGGATGTTGTTCCTTAGTGACCACGCCAATTGCGCGGCCGTTGGTTTGTTCTCCTCACGTCGGCTGCTACATTGCAGGGTGTTGGTCGTGGTGAGCGATGGGGGAAGGCGGAGCTGGCATGAGGATGTTCAGGCAGAGCAAGCAGACTCGAGCCCCGAGGGCAGAGGTCTACACGCAAGTGAGCGTTGCGAGGCCTCACGACTGGCACGAAGGGTAGGGAGAGGCCGTGCTGACACATCCACCCATGCAGCATGCCGAATTCTTCGACTTGCCCCATGCCCAGCGCCTTCGACTTTACCATCCTCGACGAAACTGAGGACTGGCTGGTGGTGGACAAGCCAGCGCCGTTGCAGATTCATCCCAGCAAACCCTCGGATGCAGGTTTGACCCTCTGGGACGGGATCCGGGAGCTGCTGGCCTATGAACTGGCCAACGGGGGGCAGGTGTCGATCATCAACCGGCTGGACCGTGAAACGAGCGGTGTGGTCCTGGTGGCCAAGAACGGACCTGCGGCCCGGCGCTTGGGCAAGGCCATGATGCGCCGGCAAATGCACAAGACCTATCTGGCCGTGGTCTACGGCTGGCCGGATTGGGAAACCCGGAAAGTCGAGGCCCCCATCCTGCGTCAGGGGGAGGTCATGGAATCCCGGATCTGGGTCAAACAGCGGGTGCACGAGCAAGGCGTGCCCTGTGTGAGCGATTTTAAAGTGCTGGAGTGGCACGAGAATGCCTTGGGCAGGTTCGCAGTTGTAGAGTGCACGCCTCACACGGGACGCATGCACCAGCTCCGTGTCCATCTG
>JBGGMQ010000120.1:0-2773 GCA_041287975.1 Verrucomicrobium sp.
TGGAGCTACAACCAGAAGCACAACGAAGCCAACGGGGAGGAGAACCGCGATGGTGACGGCCACAACAACGGCTGGAACTGCGGGATTGAAGGCGACACACGAGATGCCATGGCATTGACGCTGCGTCGCCGGCTCACGCGATCCTGTCTGGCGACATTGTTTCTCTCCCAGGGTGTCCCCTTTCTCACCATGGGTGATGAGCGGTGGCGTACCCAGCGGGGCAACAACAACGGCTACTGTCAGGACAATGCCATCAGCTGGATGGACTGGACCACGAACCAGGAGTCCAGTCGCCTGCTGGAGTTCGTGAAGCAACTGGCCCGTTTCCGTCAGCAGCAACCAGCCCTCCGCCGGAAGAAATACTTCGACGGGCGGGTGAATCCGTACACCGGGCGGCCTGACATCGCGTGGCTGTGCCGTGAAGGCAAGCCCATGGTGTATGAGGTGTGGCATGCCGCAGAGACGCGATTCTTCGCGGCCCTGCTGGACGGGACGCAAGAGAACAAGCGTGACAAAGGCGACTCCATCCTTCTGTTGTTCAACAGTTCACCTGAGGACATCGATTTCACCATGCCAGCGGGCTCCTGGACGCTGGCATTCGACACTTCCCGCGAGCCGTGCTTTCCCAAAGACTCCGATGCGACAAAACTGGTTGAAGAAACCTTTTCCTCCGCCAGCCGTTCGGTGGCATGTCTTGTGCTGAAATTGACCTAATGACCCTGCTGTGAGGCAGAGTCAGCACCCGAAATTTGCATGCGAAAAACGAAGATTCTCGTCACCCTCGGTCCGGCCACGGATAGTGTTGAAAAGATCGAGGCGCTCATCCGGGCAGGGGCCAATATTTTCCGGCTCAACATGAGCCATGCCTCCCACGAATGGACGCGCAATGTGTACAACAGCATCCGGGAGGCGGCACGCCAGCTGAACACTGACGTGGCCGTGCTCATGGACTTGACCGGTCCCTCCATCCGCACAGGCGATGTGGAGAGCCCCTGGCAGTTGAAAAAAGGCGACATCGTGGAATTCCGCACGGATGAGACGATGCCCCCCACGGGTCCCCTTTCCACTACGGTCAACTATCCCGGTCTCACTGCCGATCTCAAACCCGGTGACGCCATCGCCATTGATGGCGGCATGATTCAGATGCGCACCGTCAGTGTGGCGGGCAAACGGATCCAGGCGGAAGTGATGACTGGTGGAGAGATGAAGTCCCGCCGTCACATCAATCTTCCCGGCGTGGATGTGAACCTGCCTCCGTTGACGAAGAAGGACTACGTGGACCTGGATCTCGGGGTCGAGCTGGGCGTGGACTACTTCGCCCTCAGTTTTGCCCGCGAACCCGCACACATCCAGCATCTGGAACTGCTGCTGGAGCAGAAAAACTGTCACGCCCGCGTCATCGCCAAGATCGAAAACCAGCAGGCGCTGAACAACCTGGACGCCATCGTACTGGCGTCCAAAGGGATCATGGTGGCACGTGGAGATCTGGGCAGCGAGTGCCCGGTGGAAGATCTCCCGATCATCCAGCGCGACATCATTGAGCGCTGCTCCTACCACGGCCGCAAGGTCATCGTGGCCACGCAGATGCTGGAAAGCATGATTGAGAACCCGGTGCCCACGCGCGCCGAGGTGACGGACATCTTCAACGCCGTGACCGAGCAGGTCGACTGCGTGATGCTGAGCGGTGAGACCAGTGTGGGTAAATACCCCGACCGCTGTGTGGATGTGCTGCATCGCGTGATCAGCCGCACGGAGAAGCGTTACCCCTCCGGCCGCTTCGCCTCAGATGCACCGATCAAGACCAACAAACATCGTGCGGTGAAAGCTGCCATTGGTCTGGCCAACAGCATCCCGAACTCCAAGCTCATGGTCTTTACCAAGGGCGGCACGACGGCGCACTTGTGCGCGCATCAACGCCCTGAGTTCGCTCCCATCTTTGCCTTCACTCCCAACCTGAGCATCAGCCGCACGCTCATGTCTGCGCGCGGTGTCTTTCCGTTTGTCATGGAGTTCGACAGCAAGGAGCCCGGCACCACGATTGAAGCGGCCATCAAGACCCTGCGGGAACGCGGCTTGGTGCTCGCTGGTGAGCCCATTGTGATCCTGAGCGACGTGTTGCATAAGGATCTGCTGGTAGATTCCATCCTGCTTCGCCAGGCTTGAGAAGAGTGTCTGGAGACTTTTTGCGACCGGGAGGCGAGACGCGAGACGGATGGCTAGGCCATCAGTGTGGCGGAGGCGCCTCGCCTCCCGGTCCTCTTGGCTGTTGAAGGACTAGGTGCTGGGGACTTCGCGTGTCTCCTCCTGCGGCGAACTAGAAGCGAGACGCTTCTTCTACACTGCCGGACGGTCATAGGACCTTTCCTCCACCCCGAAGGCGGTGGCAGCGACGAACGCTCCTCCCCCGATCTCCGCCTCTGCTTTGCCCCTTGCGCAGGGCAGGATTTTGGTTTGGGATATGTGAATGCGTACTCGCACGATCTTCCCTCTGATTTTCAGCTTCGCTTGCCTGGCCTTCCAGTCGTTGCGGGCAGAATCCACCCCAGCCCAACCTTGGAATCTTGAGCAACTTTCCAAGGCCCCAGCCTTTGAGTGGCTTACCAAGGATGGTCCCATCCGTTCACTGGTATACACGGGCGGGGTCTTCAAAGGCAAGCCGTCGAAGATCTTTGCCTACTATGCTTCGCCTGAGACTTTCGGTGAAACACGTGCTCCCGGGAAAAAGTATCCTGGCGTGGTCCTGATCCACGGCGGAGGTGGCACCGCCTTTCGA